>DAITMD010000117.1:0-7030 GCA_036835345.1 Sandarakinorhabdus sp.
AAAGCGCCGCCGTGCCGATATCGTCATCGAAACCGGTCGCGGCCGGCGCGAGACATGGCTGGCGGTGAAAGCACTGGTCGATCAGCTCAAACCCTTGTCCTCTCGGCGGCAATCGTTACATGGAAGGCATGCGCGAAATCGTCTGGGACACTGAAACGACTGGCATCATGCCGGGTGATGGCCACCGCATCGTCGAAATCGGGGCGGTGGAGCTGTACAATCGCACCCTCACGGGCAAGATTTTTCACACCTATCTCGATCCGCAGCGCGCCATGCCCAAGGATGCCGAGCGGGTGCATGGCCTCTCGTCCGAATTTCTCACCGGCCAGCCGATCTTCGAGCAGGTGATCGACGATTTCCTCGCCTTCATAGGCGATGCGCCGCTGGTGGCGCACAACGCTGCCTTCGACATGGAGTTCCTGAGCTGGGAAATGAAGCGCGCCGGCATGCAGCCGGTGCCGATGTCGCGCGCCATCGATACGCTGGAACTGAGCCGCAAGGCCCACCCCGGCGCCAAGCATACGCTGGATGCCATGTGCAACCGCTATGGTGTTGATCTGTCGGCCCGCACCAAGCATGGCGCGCTGCTGGATGCTGAGCTGTTGGCCCGTTGTTACATCGAGTTGACCGGCGGCAGGCAGATCGGATTCGACCTTGCCAGCGATGCACCGGCAGAGGACACTCCCTATGAGCAGGTGAGTCTGGCTGCCCGCGCGCACAGCGCCACACCGGAAGAAGTGGCGCGCCACGAGGCTTTCGTGGCTGGCCTGAATGATCCGCTCTGGCTGTCGTGAATTCAATGCAGCCTGCGCCGATCGTCGGCAAACAGGAGACTAAAGCATGGATATCCGCATTTCGGGGCACCAGGTCGACACCGGGGCCGCATTTGGCGAACATGTGCGCGAACGGCTTGATGCGATGGTGGCGAAATATTTTCCGCGGGCCTTGTCGGCACATGTCACGCTCGGCCCTGCCCCCTATAATCATTTTTCCTGCGATATCGTCATGCACGTGATGGCGGATCTGATCCTCAAAGGCTCAGCCCGCGCCAGCGAAGCCAACACTGCCTTCGATGCCGCCGCCGAACGCATCGACAAACAGCTGCGCCGCTATATGCGCCGCCTGAAGGACCGGCATTCGCCAGCCGCAGCGCGCGGCATGCCAGACGCACCGGCCCTGCCGTCGCTGGAGAATGCCGAGTACAAGATTTTGGCCGCTGCGCCTGACGATACCGAAGCAGCTGGCGATGCACCGCTCATTATTGCTGAAACGCGAGTGGATATTCCGACCACAAGTGTAAGCGATGCCGTGATGATGCTCGATTTGCGCAATACGACTGCGCTGCTGTTCGTCAACAGCGTGACCGGGGATCACAATATGGTCTACCGCCGTGAAGACGGCACCATCGGCTGGGTCGAACCGCGCGCCGCGCCGGCTGCTGCCCGGCAATCCGCCATGGCCGGGTAAGAACAGGACGTATCGATGCCCAACAGCAATGCCGATTTCTCCGGGCTTTTGTTGCCCGGCGGGGTTATCCCCGCGTTGCCGGCCTTTTCCAGGCATGCCGCCTTGCAGGCGCTGGCGCGCGCCGCCGGGGAGCAGTTGGGCCAGCCTTGGCAGTCTGTCCATGACCGGCTGCCATCTGGCGAAGCGCTGAATGACACCGCCATCGGCGGCGGCGTTGCCATTCCGCATGTCCGCCTGGCCTGTCTGACCGGTTGCGCCGTGATCGTTGCGCGCCTGCCTGAACCGATTGACTGGCAGGCCAGCGACGGCGAACCGGTGGATGTGCTGGTGCTGCTGCTGTCGCCCGAACAGGCTGGAGCCGATCATCTTAAGGCACTGGCCCGCATCAGCCGCCGATTGCGCGAACCGGCCACCCTGCCGGCCTTGCGCGGGGCCGCCGATGCCGCCGAAATGCTGGCAGCCCTCACCCCTGAAACTGTGGCGGGTTGACCTTGTGGGGGATGATCTGCCCCGCCTGGCCAGCCGGATCAGAATCGATGCGCTCATCCGCCGAATAAGCGGAGAGGGCGGCTTTGCTGCGGTTCTGGCCCGTGGTGACGACGTGGCTGGCTCCATTGCCGTCGTCACCAGGGAGCTGGGCGAAGAACTGCTGCTGGCCCCTGTTCTTGGTGCGTCCGGCCGTTATGAATTTGTCTGTATGGCCAGCGGCAGCGCCGTGCCGGACTGGATAGAGCGCGCCCGCCGCCGCGATCCCGATCTGTGGATAGTTGAGCTGGATATCCCGCGTGCAGGGCAACTCGTCGCGGAAATGCTGGCCGGCGGTTGAAAGGGCAGGCGGGGCGGATGCTAGGCCTGAGCAATGGCGCTTCCATCGCTTCAACAGGCCACATTGCCTGTGCTGGCCTTGATTCTGGCAGTCGTATCAGCGCCCTGTGCTGCTGAAACTTCATTGTCGCCGCTCCCGGCCGAGGATGATCGGGCGGTTGCCGAAGCAGCATCTGCACCAACGGGTCTGCCGGCGCTGGTCATGATGGCCGCGGCGGAAAATGCTGCAACGCCCGCGCAGGACAAGGAACTCGATTGCCTGGCTACCGCCGTATGGTTTGAAAGCCGCGGCGAGCCGCTTGAAGGCCAGCTGGCGGTTGCGCAGGCTGTGGTCAATCGCGCCCGCTCCGGTCGCTGGGGCAACAGCATGTGCAGTGTGATCCGCGCGCCTGGGCAGTTCAGCTTTGCGCCTGACCGTGTGCAGCGCAACAGGCCCACCTTTGCCATCGCCGCCGCCGTTGCACGCATTGCGGTGATGGGCCTGTGGCACGAAATTGCCGAAGGCGCACACAGTTTCCATGCAGCACGGCTCAACCCGGGCTGGCGGCTCAAGCGCGTTGCCAAGGTGGGGAATCATATTTTCTACCGCTGACCGGCGGCCACGCTGTTGCCGTTCTCCCTACGTTCTGCAAAACTGCCGAAATGTCGTCCGTTCCCTGCAATGACGTGCTGCGCGGTACCTGCCGATGGCTGCGGCGCGCCGCAATCAGTCCGTTGGCCGAGGTGCCGCTTGGCAACGGCCGCCGTGCCGACATTCTGGGACTGGACGCAGCCGGCCGGCTGACTCTGGTGGAGATAAAGGTCAGCCTTGCGGATCTGCGCGGTGATCGCAAATGGCCGGACTATCTGGACTATTGTGACCGGTTCTTCTGGGCAGTGCCACCCGGCCTGCCGCTCGCCGATCTGCATGCGCCGCCGTTCCGGCCAGAAGAGACGGGGGTATTGGTTGCCGACCGCTTTGATGCCGATCTGCTGCGCGATGCGCCATGGCGGTCGCTGAATGCCGCGCGCCGGCGCAGTGAAACGCTCAATCTTGCCCGCCGGGCCGCCAACCGCTGGCTGGCAGCGGTCGATCCGGAAAGTGCGCTGCTGGGTTATGATTGACGGCCGCCGCCGCCCGCAATCCAGTCCTTCACCTTGGTTTCCAGAACTGCCAGCGGCAGGGCGCCGGTGTTCAGGCAGACATCGTGGAAATCCCGGATGTCGAACCTTGGCCCCAGCGCCGTGGTTGCCTCCCGGCGCAACCGGGCAAAGGTCAGTTCCCCGATCTTGTACGCACAGGCCTGGCCGGGCTGGGCGATGTAGCGGTCGATCTCCACCGCCACATCACGCGGCGCCATCGATGTGTTGTCCAGCATATAGGCGATGGCGCGGTCCCGGCTCCAGCCCAGCGCGTGAAGGCCGGTATCGACAACCAGCCGGACCGCGCGCAGCATTTCCATGTCAAGATGCCCGAACCACTGCCAAGGATCGCCAAACATCCCCAGCTCACGGCCTAGCGATTCGGCATACAGGCCCCAGCCTTCGGTGTATGCCGTCGCGCCGCCGCGCTTCAGGGTTTCTGGCAGTGACTTGTCTTCATTAACAAGTGTCACCTGATAATGGTGGCCGGGAATACCCTCGTGGAGCGTGAGTGTTTCCAGCGTCGGGATGGGCCGTGTGTCCAGCATGGCCATGTTGAAGAACAGGATACCCGGAGAAACACCGTCAGGCGGCCCCGCCCGATAGTAGCCGGTGCCGCGTTGCCCGCCGAGCGCCGGCAGCGGGGCCACCTTGAACGGTGCGCTGGGCCGCCGGTGGAACAACCGCGGCATTGCCGGCCAGATGCGGGACTCGATTTCAGCGAAGCGCGCCAGCAACTCGGCTTCGGTCTTGCAATAGAATTTGGGGTCGCTGCGAACATGTTCGAACAATGATTTCAGATCGCCCGACCAGCCCAATTGTGCGCGCACCAACTCAAACTCGGTGCGGATCCGTGCCACTTCCGCAACGCCCAGATCGTGGATGGCCTGCGCCGGCATGGAAATCGTGGTGTGGCGTTCCAGATCATGGGCATAGAGGCGGTCGCCCCCCGGGATCGCCGAACGGCCAGGCATGGCGACGGCGCGCGGGGCATAGGTGTCGGCAAGAAATTTCTGCCACCGGGCATAGGCCGGCAGCACCGTATCTCTGGTGATTGCCAGATAGTCCGATTCCCATTTACTCCGGCTCTGTGCCATCGATGGCGGCAACCGCCGAACGGCGGCCATGAACGGGGTCTCTTCCACCGACAGTGCCAGCATTTCAGCAACCTGCTTCTGCACATTGCCAACCAGCACTGATGAATGGACCTGGCCGGCGGCCAGACCTTCGTTCAGGCGGGCGATGGTCATGTCCATATGGCCGGCAAACAGGCGAAGCCGGTCCAGGCCAGCTGCATAATCGGCGTCCGTTTCGAACACGGCGCTCGGGCCGGCCACATAATCCGGCAGTTCGACATGCAGCCCGAAGCTGGGGTTCAGGGCCAGCCGCTGCTGCAGGGCGAACAGACCAGACGTGTGAAAATTGACCGACTGATTGAGGCTGCGGGCGAACACATCATAGGCAATGCGTTCGGGCGGAGACAGATCGGCGCGCGAAATGCCGGCCAGCCCCGCCAGCAACCGGCGCTTGCCTGCCAGTTGCTGATCAGCCCACGCGTCTGACAATGGATCGACAAAAACCGGTTGCCCGGCCGCGCGCCGCCGTCCGGCCGGGCCGGTTGGCGACAGCGCGGCATCCAGGGCCGCACTTTCATCCAGCAGCGTCCGCAGCCGATCAGAGGCGCCAGCGGTGGCGGCGGTTGCCGGCATGGCCGGCAGGCTGGCGATCAGAGCGAGGGCGGTGCGGCGATTGAGCATTGCACCATCCAACCAGCTTGCGCCGGTTTTGCAAGCGCAGACCTATTTCGGACTGCGCTTGGCGAGGATGCGCTGCAAGGTGCGCCGGTGCATTTTCAATCGCCGCGCGGTTTCCGATACATTGCGGTCGCACAGTTCATAAACACGCTGAATATGCTCCCAGCGCACCCGATCGGCCGACATCGGTTCCGGTGGTGCCTCCGGACGAGAACTGCCATCAGCGACAAGCGCACGCACGATGTCTTCGGGGTCCGCCGGCTTGGCGAGATAGTCAATGGCTCCGGCCTTCACGGCGGCGACGGCGGTGGCAAGATTGCCGTAGCCCGTGAGCATGACGATGCGGACATCGGGGCTCATCGCACGCAGCTCGATTACCAGATCCAGCCCGTTGCCGTCTTCCAGCCGCATATCGACCACGGCGTGCGCCGGCTTCAGCCGCGCAGCTTCCACCCGGGCTTCCGAAAGGCTGCCAACCGCCGTGACGGCAAATCCCTTGCGGGCCAGCAGGACCGACAGGCGTTGCCGGAACGGGGCATCATCATCCACCAGCAGCAGTGGGCGTTCGGTTTCAGGCTGCGTCGCCATTGTCATGCGTCCTCTTTGTCGTTGTCGATAACTTCAAACTCTTCGCGTGGCCAGCGCACGTCCACCCGGGCGCCGCCTTCCGCGCGGTTGCCAAAGGCCAGACGTCCACCGGTCCGTTCGATCAGCGTGGTGGCAATGAACACGCCAAGACCGGTCGAATCCGATTTTGATCGTGTCGGCCCCAGCATCGGCTCGCCCAGCCGCGGCAGCAGATCCGGCGGAAAGCCAAAGCCGTCATCCAGAACGGCCACCCGAATTTCCGATGCGGTCACGATGGCTTCCAGTCGGACTTCGGTGCCGGCATGGCGCACGGCGTTGGAGACAAGATTGTTCAGCGCATGCAGCAATTCCGGGGAGCGCCGGATGAGCGGCTGCGGGCTGGCCGCGTCCACCCTGACCGGCACACGGCTGGGCTTCACGCTTTCGGCGACCTCATGCAGCAGCAGGTCAAGGCCAAGAGTGGCGAAGGGATCCTCGGCCTCGGCGCGCGTTGAAAGCTCTTTCATGATGCGCCGGCTGCGGGCAGCTTCGGCTGCAAGCAGGCGAATATCGTCGCCAAATTCAGGATCATCGCCCAATTGTTCTTCAAGGCTGTGGGCGATCAGTGAAATGGAGCCCAGCGGCCCGCCAAGCTCATGCGCTGCCGCAGCGGCCAGGCTGCCCAGCGCATTCATCCGCGCTTCGCGGGTAAGGGCCGCCTCGGTGGCCACCAGCGCCCGCGCCCGGTCCCGTGCTTCGGCCGATACCATCCACAGATAAACCGCCAGAAACCCGATTGCCAGCGCATAGGCGATCACGGCTCCAACCCGGTAGATTGGCGGAAACTCAGGCGGGGGCCCGCTCCACGGCAGCGGCTGTCCCCACATCCAGACCACTGCCAGGACGCCGAAGGCCAATGCCAGCAGCGGCGCCATCTCTCTCGCTTTCAACAACGTGGCGGCGATCGTTACCGGCACGATAAGCAGCAGCGCGAACGGGTTCGCTAGACCGCCCGTCAGGAATAGCAGCACGCCGGCCTGGATCAGGTCGAACGCCAGGTGCAGCGCCAGCTCCCGCCCGCTCATGCGGTCCGTGCGTTCATACAGCGTCGATAGCCCGACGTTCAGGATCACCGACGCGCCGACTGCCGCCAGCAAGGATCCCCACGGCAGCGGGTAGCCGAACCACAGCCCCACGACGAGCAGAGTGGTGAACTGGCCAAGAATCGCAATCCAGCGGATGTTCGCAAGCGTACGTACGCGCACGCCGGGGCGATCAAAGGCTGCTGCCGCAAT
>DAITMD010000118.1:0-7013 GCA_036835345.1 Sandarakinorhabdus sp.
TCGGACGCAACCCGACCGAGCGGCTTGAAGATGCCATGGCGTCTGCGATCAGGCGGGCCCTGATCGACGAGACGGGTTCGGTTCTGGCCTTCCTGCCGGGCGTTGCAGAGATCGAGCGGACTGCCGAGCGCCTCGAACCCCGTCTGCCGCCTGATGTTGACCTGTTCCGGCTGCACGGCGCCCGCGACGGCGCCGACCAGCGCGCGGCAATTGCCCCTGTTCCGCAGGGCCGGCGCAAGATCGTGCTGGCCACCAGCATCGCGGAAACCAGCATCACCATCGATGATGTGCGGGTGGTTGTTGATTCTGGCCTCGCCCGCCGGCCGCAGCTTGATCGTGCTGTCGGGTTGTCGCGCCTGGTGACGGTCAGGGCCAGCCAGGCGGCGGTCATACAGCGCGCCGGCCGTGCCGGGCGGACGGCACCTGGTGTGGCAGTGCGGCTGTGGGAAGCCGCTGAAACTGCGGGCCGTCCGGCCTATGATCCGCCCGAAATACTGGACGCTGATCTGGCTGGCATCGTGCTGGAATGTGCGTGCTGGGGCGTCACCGATCCGGCATCACTGAAATGGCGCGACACGCCGCCCATTCCCGCCATCGCCGATGCGCGCGCCCGGCTGTTGGCGCTTGATGCGGTAGATACAGATGGCCGCGCCACGCCGCATGGTCAGGCCATGGCTGCCCTGCCACTCTCACCGGCGCTGGCCCATATGCTGATCCTGTCGGCACGGCGCGGTCAGGCTTTGTTGGCAGCGCAAATTGCTGTTTTGCTTGGCGAACGCGGGCTTGGCGGCAGCGGTGATGATCTTGAACTACGATTGAGCGGATGGGCGCGGGAGCGTTCCGGGCGGGCCGAAGCGGCCCGGCGGCTGGCTGAACGCTGGGCCCGAACTGTTGGTGGAAGACGTGATCCGGTCGACGACAGCTTGGCGGGTGAAATTCTTGCGCTGGCCTATCCTGACCGGGTGGCGCGGCGCCGCGGTGATAGCTTTCTGATGGCCAATGGACGCGCCGTATCGGTGCCGGCTGGATCCCCGCTCGCCCGCCATGATTGGATCGTGGTCGCCGATGCCAGCGGCAGCGCAGCCGGCGCGCGGCTGCTGCTGGGCGCGCCCGTGTTTGGCGATATCGAGCAGATATTTGCAGCACAGATCGAACAGGCGCCGATTCTGGCCTTCGATCCTGCCACCACAGGCGTGACAGCTGAAACCCGGCGCCGGCTGGGCGCGATCACGTTGGCGCGGCAACCTCTTGAAAGTCTTGAACCGCAGCGGCTGCGAGCGATCCTGATCGCTGCTGTGACAGAGCGCGGCCTTGGGCTGCTGCCCTGGGGGGAGGAGGCGACCGCCACGCGCGCGCGGCTGGGCTTTGCTGCCGCGCGCGGTGCTGCGCTGCCGGCCTGCGATGATAAGGCCTTGCTGGCCAGCCTTGATGACTGGCTTTCGCCGCTGCTGGGCCGCCGGCTGGCTGATCTGACCGATGCGCAGCTTTCCGGAGCGCTGCTCAATCGGCTGGACTGGGCGCAGCGCCAGCAGCTGGATGGGCTGGCCCCGCTGCGGCTGGAGACGCCGGCTGGCAGCAGCCATGTCATCGATTATGCGGCCGATGGTGGCCCCGCGGTGGCGGTCCGTTGCCAGGCGTTGTTCGGCTTGGCCCGCCATCCCATGGTTGGTGGCGGAACCGTGCCCCTCACGCTTCGGCTAACCTCGCCGGCGGGCAGGCCAATCCAGGTCACCAGGGATCTGCCCGGGTTCTGGGCTGGCAGCTGGGCTGACGTGCGCAAGGAATTGAAGGGTCGCTATCCCAAGCACCCCTGGCCGGAAAACCCGCTGGACGCGCCGCCAACCTTGCGCGCCAAACGGCCCGGCAAATGACAACAAGAGCATGATGGTGGTGCACCCGGCAGGATTCGAACCTGCGGCCTGCGGTTTAGGAAACCGTCGCTCTATCCTGCTGAGCTACGGGTGCGCTGGCTTTCAAGGCCATGATGCGCGGCGCGGTTCAAGCAAAATTATGTGTCAGGCGTCTGACCGGGCGCGCGGACGGAAGGGCAGCGGCAGTAGGGGGATGCCATCTTCGATCAGGGCTTTGGCTTCGCTGATGCTGGCTTCGCCGTGGATGCGCCGGGCGATGCCCGCCTCGTGGAGGCGGCGGGCTTCGGCGGCAAAGCGATCGCCGACATAGTCGCTGCCGGCTTCCACGGCGCGCTGCAGCATCAGCAACTGCGCCAGTGGATCACGCCCGGCGGCATCGGCGCTGCGGTTTGACTTTGCCGGCACGGCGGGAGCCATCACCGCCTTGCCGATTGCCACCGAGCCGCACATTGGACAGGCCAGCAGGCGGCGCGCCTGCTGATCGTCGAAATCGGCGCTGCTGCCAAACCAGGCTTCGAACTGGTGGGCCGCATCACACACAAGATCGAACACGATCACGCGCGCACCAGCCGGAACGGGCGCGCGTGCTCCAGCGCCGGTATCCTGGCGCGGGCAGAGGCCACTTCATTAAGATCAATGTCCACTACCGCCACGCCGGGCGTTTCGCCCATGTCCAGAACCACCTCGCCCCACGGTGCCACCACTAGGCTGTGGCCGTAGGTGGCGCGGCCATCCTGGTGCACTCCGGTCTGGGCCGCGGCAATGACGAAGCCGCCGGTTTCGATGGCGCGGGCGCGCAGCAGCACATGCCAATGCGCCTCGCCAGTTGGGCGCGTAAAGGCCGCCGGCACCGCGATCATCGCTGCGCCGGCTTCTGCCAGCGCCCGGTGCAGCGCCGGAAACCGCAGATCGTAACAGATGGTCAGGCCCAGCCCGCCCCACGGCGTTTCGGCCAGCACGGCTTGCGCGCCGGGCTCATAGGCGGCGGATTCGCGCCAGCTCTCGCTGCCCAGCGCCACGTCGAACAGGTGAATCTTGGCATAGCGCGCAGCAATTTTCCCGTCGGGCCGGATCAGGAAGCCGCAATTGACGAACTTGCTGCTGCTTCCCTGCAGCGCCAGGCTGCCGAGCTGCACCCAGATGCCGTGCCGGGCAGCGGCCTCGCGCACGGCGAGCAGTACCGGATCGCCGGCTTCCGCGCTGATGCTGGCGGCGGCGCGCGCCCGGTCACGGTCCAGCATGCCGCACATTTCCGGGGTGAACACGATGTTAGCACCAAGATCGGCGGCCTTGGCCAGCTGCACCGTCAGGTGCACCGCTTCAAGGCGCGGATCGATGCCGGTGTTGGTCTGGACAAGGCCCAGGCGCAGGGTCATGCCGCCAGCAGGGGGTCCAATGCGCCGGCCCGATCGAGCGCCGCCAGATCATCTGATCCGCCGATGTGACGACCATCGATGAAGATTTGCGGCACCGTCTGCCGCCCGCCGCTGCGCTCCAGCATTTCAGCCCGGCGCGGGCCGCCGGTTGAAATGTCGATTTCGTCAAACGCCGCCCCCTTGCTGGTGAGCAGCGTCTTGGCCCGTGTGCAGAACGGGCACAGAAATTTCGTGTAGATCTCAATATGTGCCATGCTGCTTCCCTTCGCTCTGCTGCCAGTCGCGCAGCGTGCGGGCATAGGTCAAGACCTCCACATGTCGCGCCCCGGCCTTGAGCAGCGTCTTGGCGCAGGCGGCCACGGTGGCGCCGGTGGTCATCACATCATCCACGAGTACAACCGCGCGCCCGCGCACTGCCTGCGGACGGGCCACGCGGAAGGCACCCGCCACGTTTTTCTGCCGCTGCTTGCGGGTCATGCCCTTGGTGGAGGCGGTGGGCTTCACCCGGTCCAGCGCGTCCACGATCGCGGTCTGTCCGGTCTGCCGGGATAGCTGGCTTGCCAGCAGGGCCGCCTGATTGAAACCGCGTTGCCACAGCCGCCAGCGGTGGGACGGCACCGGCACGATCACGGCATCATCCGGAAATGGTCCCGATGCCCGCAGCATTGCCCGCGCCATCAGCCGGGCCAGATGCAATCGGCGACCGTGCTTCAGCGCCAGCACCACGGTGCGGGCCGGGCCACCATAGGCAAGCGCGGCGCGCGCCCGCTGAAACGGCGGCGGATCGGCCAGACAGGCACCGCACAGGGCAGCGGGATCAATATCATGCACCAGCGGATCGCCGCAGCAGGCACATTGCGGCGGGCCGAGGAAATGCAGGGCCCCAAAACAGGCCGCGCAGAACCTGTCATCCCCGTCGACAATCTCGCCGCAACCGGGGCAGCGCGGCGGCAGCACCAGATCGAACAGCGCGCGCACCGGCAGCAGCAAGGCTTGCGGCGCAGCCAGAGAGGAAGAACGGTTCACCGGCACAGTGTGGGCGCAGCATGGGCTTTGCGCAATCCGCGCTGCTCAGTAAGGACGGCGGGTGACCACGGCCCGGCCCTTTGATCCTGAATTGCGCCGGCGGCGCCATGCCCGCGCCGCGCCGCACTTTGCTGCGGTGGATTTTCTGCACGCCCGCATGGCCGAGGATCTGCGCGCCCGTGCGCACATGGTGGCCCGCCAGTTTGTTGACGTGCTGGATCTGGGTGGCCCGCTGCCGGTGTGGCCGGGGGCGGCGCGGGCGGTGCTGGCTGCCGGGCCAGCCGAACCGCCCGGCCGCTGCGTGGTGGCCGATGAAGACCGCCTGCCCTTTGCTGACGCCAGTTTCGATCTGGTGCTGTCTGCCGGCGCGCTGACCACGGTGAATGATCTGCCCGGCGCGCTGGCCGGCATCAGGCGGGTGCTGCGCCCGGATGGCCTGTTCGTGGCGGCTTTCGTGGGCGGCATGAGCCTGGTGGAGCTGCGATCATGCCTGCTGGAAGCCGAGGCGGTGATAACGGGCGGTGCCGGCAGCCATAGCGTGCCGATGGTGGAGGCCAGTGCAGCGGCGGGCCTGCTGGCGCGCGCCGGATTTGCCATGCCGGTGGCCGATGTTGATCGGGTAACCCTGCGCTATTCCAGCCTGTTCGGACTGCTGGACGATATGACGGCAATGGGTGCGCGCAGCGTTTTGGCCGAGCGCCGGCCGCTGCGCCGTGATGTGTTGGCTGCCGCGGCGGAGCGGTTTGCGGCGCTGGGCGATGCCGATGGCAAGACCGGCGTTACCGTGGAGATTCTGCACATTGCCGGCTGGGCGCCGGGGCCGGGACAACCGGTGCCCAAGGCCCCCGGCAGCGCCACGTCCAGCCTGGCGGCAGCGCTGGGCAGCCGGGTGTAGCTTGTCGGCAGCGGGCGAATCGCCCTAGGCTGGCCGCTGTGGACGCCGCCATCACCTATCTGGTCGTCATCGACGACAGTGCCGAAAGCCGTGTTGCGATGCGCTTTGCCGTGCTCAGGGCCCAACATGTCGGGGCCGAGGTGACGCTGGCCAGCGTCGTCAATGTTGCGGGGTTCCTGCAGTTTGGCGCCGTACAATCGGCGATGGCGGCGCAGGCGCGCGGCGAAGCGGAAGCGCTGCTGGAGGAACTGGCCGGCGAAGCGCAGCAGCTGGGCGGGCGCAAGCCGCGCGCCATCGTACTGGAAGGTGATCCGGCGGCAACCGTGCTGGCCCATGTGAAGGACAATCCCGGCATCCGGGCGCTGGTGCTTGGCACGCCGGCAAAGGGCGGGCCGGGGCCGATGGTTGGCTATTTCACCGGGGAACGCGCCGGCAGCCTGCCCTGTATCCTGATGCTGGTGCCGGGTGGGCTGACTCCGGACAGGGTGACGACGCTGGCGTGAAATCACCCCCACCGAAATCGGACGTTTATCGTCTGATTTGACTTGAAGCGTCCGGTGGGCTGCGCCATATCCGCTGGGCATAGTCATGAGGCCCACCATGTTCATCGAAACCGAACAGACCCCCAATCCGATGACCCTGATGTTCCGGCCCGGCCGCAAGGTGACGGGTGAGGACGGGGTGGACATCGCCACGCCCGAAGCCGCCGAAGCGTCGCCGCTGGCGCAAGCACTGTTTGCCCTGGGCGATGTTGACCGGGTGTTCTTGGGTCATGATTTCGTGTCGGTCACCCGCAACCCTGCCGGAGCCGACTGGCCGTCGCTGAAGCCGCAGATTCTGGGCGTGATGGTCGATCATTTCACCAGCGGCGCGCCGCTGTTCACTGGTGCCGTGCAGCAGGCCGTGCATGATGATGATCCGGCTGATGCTGAAATCGTCATGCAGATCAGGGAATTGATCGAAACGCGCGTGCGGCCGCAGGTGGCCGAGGATGGCGGTGACATCGTTTATCGCGGCTTTCGCGAAGGCACCGTGTTTCTGGAGATGCAGGGCGCCTGTTCCGGCTGCCCGTCCAGCACGATGACCCTGAAAATGGGGATTGAATCGCTGCTGAAATATTATGTGCCCGAAGTGACCGAAGTGCAGGCGATCTGATCATGGCGTCCGGTCCTTTGGCTGATCCCGCCCTGGCGCAATTGTTCCTCGATGCGCGAACCCATTATAATTGGGACGAAACACCGGTTTCAGAGGCTGACATCAGGCAGCTTTACGATCTGCTGAAGATGGGGCCGACATCGGCCAATGCCTCGCCGGCGCGGTTCGCCTTCTGCCATTCGGCACAGGCGCGGGCAAAGCTGGCGGCCTGCGTGAGCGAGGGCAACAGGGCCAAGGTGCTGGCCGCACCGGTGACGGTGGTGATCGGCTTTGATCCGGCGTTCTTTGAAAAGTTGCCGCAGCTGTTTCCGCACGCCGATGCGCGCAGCTGGTTTGCCGGCAACCCGGCGCTGGCGCGGGAAACGGCGTTTCGGAACAGCAGCTTGCAGGGCGCGTGGTTGATCATGGCAGCACGTGCGCTGGGGTGGGACACCGGGCCGATGTCGGGCTTTGACAAGGCGGCGGTGGATGCCGCCTTCTGGGCCGGCACGGATATCGAGACCAATTTTATCTGCTCGATCGGCAAAGGCACCGGCGAGGGCGTGTTCCCGCGTCTGCCGCGGCTTTCCTTTGAGGAAGCCGCCAGCATATTGTAACGGGCCCGCGTGCTCACGCTTGCCATCTCCACATCCTCACCGGCGCTCTCCATCGCCCTGATCGGTGACCGCGGCGTGGCGGCGCGTGACCACC
>DAITMD010000119.1:0-7011 GCA_036835345.1 Sandarakinorhabdus sp.
CAATGGCGACGTTGCGCGCCATGGTGTTGGGAATATTGGTCTTGGTCCAGCTATCGGCCTGCCGGGCCAGATCGGCCACCTGCTTGCCGGCGTCGCTCTCCAGTGCCTTGCGGCCAAGCTCGCTTTCGGCCGCCTTGCGCGCCAGATCATCCGCAGTCTCGAAAATCACGTCGGTCGCATCGGCGACCTTGCGGCCCGTTTCAGTTTCGACAAATTTCTCGCCAGCTGCCTGTGCATCGGCAGCCACTTCATCAATCTTCTTGCTGAAATCCTTGGGCTGTTCGTCGCTCGACTGGTCATTGCTCATCGCCGCCTCCTCTGTTGCGGCTCAGCCGCCCGGATAAATCGGGAACCGCGCGCACAGCGCCCGCACCCGCTGGTTCACCGCCTGCTCAACCCCGGCGTTGCCATCATGCCCGTGTCTCGCCAAACCGTCCAGCACGTCGGCAATCATGTCACCAATCTGCTGGAACTCGGCGATGCCGAAGCCGCGCGTAGTGCCGGCCGGCGTGCCGACGCGGATACCGCTGGTCTTGGTGGGCGGCAGCGGATCGAAGGGCACGCCGTTCTTGTTGCAGGTGATGCCGGCGCGTTCCAGCGCTTCGTCCGCGTCCTTGCCGGTCAACGCCTTGGGTGTAAGATCGATCAGCGCCAGATGCGTATCGGTGCCGCCGGCCACGACCGCGCAGCCACGCTCCACCAGCCGCGCGGCCAGCGCCTGGGCGTTGGCAACCACGGCCCGGGCATAATCCTTGAACTCCGGCTGCAGCGCCTCGCCAAAAGCCACGGCCTTCGCGGCGATCACGTGCATCAGCGGCCCACCCTGCAGGCCGGGGAACACGGCGCTGTTCAGCTTCTTGCCCAATTCGGCATCGCGCGACAGGATCATGCCGCCGCGCGGGCCACGCAGCGTCTTGTGGGTGGTGGTGGTCACCACATCGGCGTGCGGGATCGGCGAGGGATGGATGCCGGCCGCCACCAGCCCGGCAAAATGCGCCATATCAACCAGCAAACGGGCGCCCGCCTTGTCGGCGATGGCACGGAAGCGGGCGAAATCGATGATGCGCGGATAGGCCGAGCCGCCAGCAATGATCAGCACCGGCTTGTGCTCCACGGCAAGGCGCTCCACCTCGTCATAATCGATCAGATGATCCTCGCGGCGCACGCCATATTGCACGGCGTTGAACCATTTGCCGCTCATCGCTGCCCTGGCACCGTGGGTGAGGTGGCCGCCGGCATCCAGGCTCATGCCCAGTATGGTATCGCCCGGCCTGGTGAGCGCCAGCATCACGGCGCCGTTGGCCTGCGCACCGCTGTGCGGCTGCACATTGGCATATTCGGCACCGAACAGCGCCTTGGCCCGGTCGATCGCCAGCTGTTCCACCGCATCGGATGGGTGGCAGCCCTGATAATAGCGCTTGCCGGGATAGCCTTCGGCATATTTGTTCGTGAAAACCGAACCTTGCGCTTCCAGAACGGCGCGCGAGACGATATTTTCGCTGGCAATCAGCTCGATCTGGTTCTGCTGCCGGTCCAGTTCCGCCGCGATGGCCGCAGCCACTGCCGGATCGCTGCCCGTTACCGGCGTTTCGAAGAAGCCATCGGGGCGGATGTCCGGAACGGGGCGGCTGCTCATGATCTTCTCCTAACTCAGGCGTTCAGGCCAGCTTGGCGACACGGCCGGCATGGCGGCCACCTTCGAAACCCGTGGCCAAAAATTCGCCCACGCAATCGCGCGCGGTGTCCATGCCGATTATCCGGCTGCCCAGCGCGATGCAATTCGCATCATTGTGCGCGCGCGCCAGCCGCGCCATCAAGCCGCTGGTCACCAGCGCGCAGCGGGCGCCGGCGATGCGGTTGACGGCGATGGAAATGCCGATGCCGCTGCCGCAGATGGCAATGCCGCGCGCCGCCGTCCCATCCGCCACGGCCTGCCCCAGCGCCCGGCCAAAATCGGGATAATCCACGCTGGCCTCGCCGTCCGGCCCCAGATCAAGAACCACATGCCCTGCCGCGCGCAGTTCATCGCCCAGTGCCATTTTCAGGGCGAATCCGGCGTGATCTGAAGCAAGAGCGATTGTGAGCATGAGCAAAGACTCGGCAGCGCAGCGATATGCGCTGCTCTATCCCGCTGCAGGCGTCGCAGCAATCACCGGCTGCAACAATCGCTGCCGGGGCATGGCGGCTATTGGCCGGGGCTGCACAGCCTGCCGTGTGCGCGGCACGTCTTGCCGGCTCGGTTCAACCGCAGGCCGGCGCCGTTCATGTGGCAGAAAGCCTGTCTGGCAGGAAGTTGCGGGGACATGTGCAGCCATGGATTCCCTTGGCGCTGCGTCCGGTGTAGGGTGCAGAAGGGTAATGGTGGCGGCATGACGCGCAGACGATCCGAGGAGACACGCATGACGCCAATCACCATGAAGACGGCCCCCCTGTTCCTGTTCGCCGCACTCGCCATGCCCTCGGCACTGGCCGCGCAGGACAGCCGGCCCGATGCCAGCGTCACCCAGACGGTGACCGCCGACCGCCTGCAGCCCGGCCCGGAGATCAGGGGCATCATCACCGCTCGCAGCGGCAGCAAGATGCAGGTGACCGGCGATGATGGCACCAAGACGGTCATCGAAATTGATGATCGCACCGAAGTGCGGGCCAGCAAGGGCTTTCTGGGCGGCAAGGCGAAGCTGAACGTCAGTTCGCTGCTCAACGGCCTGCCGGTGACGGTGAAGACGCTGCAGGGCGGGCCGACACTGATGGCCAGCCAGATCACCTTCCGCAACACCGATCTGAAGACCGCGACGATGATCCGGCAGGGCACGGCGCAGGGCTTTGAAGAGCAAACCGCCGCCACCGAAGCACTGAAAGGCCGCATGGCCGATATCGATCAGTACAACATCAAGAGCACCGCCAACGTCTATTTCGACACCGGCAAGTGGGTACTTTCGGAAACAGCCAAATCCACCCTATGTGCCGCAGCTGCCGAGGCGGAGCGCACGCCCAACGCGCTGATCCTGGTGGTGGGCTATACCGACAATGTGGGTGACGAGGATTTCAACCAGGCACTCAGCGAAAAACGCGCCAGCCGGGTGATGAACCATCTGCAACAGGCCTGCCGCTGGAAACCGTTCCGCATGCTCACCCCCACCGGCATGGCGATGTCTGATCCGGTGGCCGACAACAGCACGGAAGAAGGCCGGGCGCAGAACCGCCGCGTGTCGGTGAACGTGCTGGTGTCGAAGGCGGTGGACGGCTTCTGAGGCGGTCAGGCGATCATTCGAACGTCAGATCGCCAGTTTCCGGCACCTCGAAGTGGCGGGCGACATCATCGTCGCTCACCGCCTCGAGCGTGTCTGGATGCCATTTCGGATTGCGATCCTTGTCGATCAACTGGGCGCGGATGCCTTCGAAGAAATCGTGGCCGTTCCGGATTTCGCACACCATCCGATATTCGTTGATCAGCGCGTCTTCGATCTGCACCCCGCGCGCCATGCGCAGGCCCGCCAGGCTGAGCTTGCAGCTGGTGGGGGACATGCGGCGGATGGTGGCGGCCTGTTCGCGCGCCCAGTCGTCACCGCGATCCAGGCTGCTCACGATGTCTTCCACCGTGTCGTGGCCGAAGTGATAATCAATGGCGTCGCGGTAGACAGCGAGTGGCGCCTCCCCCGCATCCTCATCAAAAGTGGCCAATATTTCGGCCACCGGCTCGTGGCTGGTGGCCAGCAGGTCGCACAGGGTCGGCAGATGCGCTGATGGCACATAATGGGTGGCGATGCCGGCAAGGCGGCAATCGGCAGCGCCCAGCCGGGTGCCGGTAAGCGCCGCCCAGGTGCCGATCTCGCCGGGCAGTGCCGCCAGTGCGTGGGTGCCGCCCACATCCGGGATCAGGCCGATGCCGGTTTCAGGCATGGCGAACTGGGTGCGTTCGGTGGCCACGCGAAAGCTGCCGTGGATCGAAAGGCCAACGCCGCCGCCCATGGTGAACCCGTCCATCAGCGCCACCCACGGCTTGGGGCAGCGGGCGATGGCCTGGTTCATGCGATATTCGTCGTGGAAGAAATTCTCCCAGAGCGCCCGGTCCTCCCGGCCGCGGCGGCCCAGTATGGCAACATCGCCGCCGGCGCAGAAGGCGCGCTCGCCCACGCCTTCGATGACGATATGCGCTATGGCCGGATCGCTGATCGCATCAACCGTTGCCCGGTGGATAGCCACGGCCATCGCGTGACTGAGCGCGTTCAGCGCCTGCGGGCGGTTGAGGGTGATCCACAGCGCCCGGCCGCGGGTTTCGAACAGCACGTCGGCGTCATTTGTCATGGGCGTTCAACCAGATGGCCCTGTTCGGGCAGTTCGATCGGCACCGCCGATGTGGAAAGCCGGGCCAGCAATGTGCCGGCTTCATCGAACAGATCGGATTCCATGAAGGCAATGCGCTTGCCCAGCCGCAGGCAGCGGCCTTCGGCGAACAGCGGCACCCCGGCCCGGGCGGGGGCGAAGAAACTGGTCTTGAGTTCGATGGTCGGGATGCCGATGCGCTTGCCGGATTTGATGATGGCAGCAAAGGCGGCGGCATCGTCCAGCATGGCCACCACGATGCCGCCCTGGATATTGCCCATCGGGTTGCGGCAGGCCTCAACTGGTTGAAATTTCATCCGAACCCAGCCAGTCTCACTGTTGATTTCCAGAATCTCCTGCCCCAGAATCGCCGCGGTTGGCGGCACAAAGCGGTTCATCCGCTCTTTCAGTTCCTGATCGTTCAGGGCCATGCCTGCCTCACGCTTTCACGATTTCAAGGCCATAGCCGTGAAGCGCCGGCGCCAGCGCGTCAACCTGTTCGGAAGCGCGGGTAAACAGCGCGCGGCCCTGCCCCTGCCCTTCCTGCCCGCGCGTGCCCAGCAGATAGTCAACCCGTCGCGCGATGCCCGGGCCGCCATCAACGAAGTTCAGCGCCGGCGGAGCGGCTTCCTGCAACTGATTGATCAGCAACGGAAAATGGGTGCAGGCCAGCACCACCTGATCCAGATGCGCGCCGCCCGGCTGCCCGGTAAGGCCGGCCAGTTCCGGCGCCACATCATCGGCCGTCACCCGTTCACCGCGCATCTGCGCCTCGGCCAGTTCGACCAGCCGGGCCGAGCCATAGCGCAGCACGGTGCAATCGGCGGCATGATCGGCAGACAGCCGGTCAACATAGGGCTGACGCACCGTCGATCTGGTGCCCAGCACGCCAATAACGCGGCTAAGGCTTTGTTCTGCCGCAGGTTTTATGGCTGGCACGGTGCCTACCACCGGCACGTCCAGCACGGCGCGGGCATGGGCGAGCGCGATGGTGGAAGCGGTGTTGCAGGCAATCACCAGCAGATCGGGGCGATAGCGCTCGGTCAGGCGACCGGCCAGCGCGCAGACCCTGGTGGCCACCTCCATCTCGGTCTTGGTGCCATAAGGAAATCCTGCGTTATCAGCGACATAAAGCATATCCACTGCCGGCAGCAGGGCGCGCACATGGTGCAGCACCGAAAGGCCGCCCACACCGCTGTCCAGCATCAGTATCTGTGCCATGATATGAACGTAGCGCGCGGGCGGCGATTGGGGCAAGCTGGCGTGCGATGGATGCCGCGCCTGCTCCCCAGAACTGGCCACCGCCGCTGCCCGATGCCAGCGGCTTCGTGGCGCCGCCGGTGCCGGGTTTCGGCGTGGCGGCGGCGCGCCTGCTGGCCGCCTGTTGCCGCGCACCGGCAGATGGTGGCCGCGTGCTGGCCCGCGGTGCCCGCCTGCTGGCAATTGGTGCCCTCTGCATTCCGCTGCACCTGCTGCACCGAAGCCTGGGCCTGGACAATCGCTGGGCGCAGCGTTTTCTGGCGTGGAGTGCGCGCGCCTGCGGCATCCGCGTGCGGGCCATCGGGCAGCCGGTCAGCCGCGACGTGTTCTTCATCGCCAACCACCTCAGCTGGACCGACGCGATGATACTGGGCAGCTGCACTGGCGCGGCGTTCGTGGCGCAGGATGGCATCGCGCTGTGGCCGGGCCTGAGCTTCCTGTGCCGCATCAACGACACGATCTTCGTCAACCGCAGCGACCGGATGGGCGTCGTCCGCCAGATCGATGCGATGCGCGCCCTGTTCGCCGGCCGAGCCAAGATCGCCATGTTCCCGGAAGGCAGTTGTTCCGATGGCCGCCGCCTGCTGCCGTTCAAGGCCCCGCTGTTCGCCATGATGTTCCCGCCGCCGCCGGGCGCCACCATTCAACCGGTCGTGATCGACCCGGACGAAGCCGGGCGCGATCTGGCGTGGGTGGGCATGGAAACCGGCGCTGCCAACGCCTGGCGGCTGCTTGCGCGCCCCGGCAGCTGGGAAGCCCGCGTCCACTTCCTCGAACCGTTCAGCCCGGCCGATCTGCCCGACCGCAAGGCCCTTTCAGCGCGGGCGCGCAGCGCGATTGCCTTGCGGCTTTCGGAAACGCTGGGCGGGCTACCGGTGGGCTGAGCCCTCAATCCGGCAGCGCCGCCACGAAGCGGCGCACCACTTCGGCGGAGTTCACCGAGGCGAGGTGCGCGAAGGCTTCTTCCATATTCTGGTCCTTGTCGCCGCCGGCCAGATCGGACAGGCTGCGGAACACGATGGCGGGCACCATGTTGCTGTAGGCGACCTGCATCACCGCGGCGCTTTCCATATCGAGCACGCGGGCCTGCCACGCCCGGTGCAGATATTCGCGGAATTCCTTGTTGTCGGCGAAGATGCCGGCGGTCACACCGGTGCCGCCCACCTGAACCTTGGGCGCGTGCGGCAGGCAGAGCTGCGAATCCGAGCGCATGGTTTCGCTCTGCGGCACGCAGCGTTCCAGCGTGATGCCTGGCACCACCTGCCGCGCCAGCGCCAGCAAATCGGCATCCACCGGGATGCGATAGACGCGGCGGGGCGCGGCGGCAGCGTTGCCCATCACCGTGCCGCGCGGGAAGATGAAGTTCCAGTTGGCCGGGGCTTCGGGGCTGCTGCGATCTTCCGGCGGTGCCCAGCCGCGCCTTGTCTT
>DAITMD010000120.1:0-7008 GCA_036835345.1 Sandarakinorhabdus sp.
CAGCGGCCATGCTGGCCCAGCGGTTCGTAGAATACATCGATGGACGGCACGTCTTCCGGCCCCCACATCGCGCCGGGCTGTTCCGGCCAGAACACGGCCTGGCCAGCCACTGCCGGCTGGCTCATCACCGGTTGGCCCATCACTGGCTGATAGCCGGTCTGATAGCGCGGCGCTGTGCCAGTGACCTGGTTTGGATAGGTGCAGGCTCCCAGCGCCAGCGCGGCAAGGACGGGAACGAAGAGGCGGCGGGACATCGGCATTGGGCCTTTCACCACAGAATATACACCGTATCGCACGGCGCTGCTGTCGCGAGCATGAACATTACAGAAATGTTGCCTTTGGTCAGCCCGTCAGCCCAGCGCGCGCCAGCCGACATAAATCGCAGTGAGAATGACCATCGCGGCAAACAGCCGGCGGGCAAGGGCGGCGCGGGTGCTGAGCCTTGGCGCCAGCGTGCGCGCCGCAATCACGCCGATGATGCCGCCGGCCGCCATAACCAGCAGCGCCGGCACGTCCACCCGGCCTGCCGCCGCATAGGTGGCGGCGGTCGCCACGCCGAATACCAGCACTGAAACCAGCGACGATGCGGCGGCGTTGGCCAACGTCATGCCGGTGGCGGCCATCAGGCCCGGCACGATCAGAAACCCGCCGCCAATGCCGAAAAAACCCGCCGCCAGCCCGACCACCAGCCCGGCCGGCACCAGCTTTAGAGTCATCGCCGCATCCAGCCGCACGGTGGGATCGCCGGCGCTCTGCTGCGGGCGCAGCATGGCCAGCCCCACCGCCAGCATGGCGGCGGCAAACACCGCCAGCAGCGCCTGCCCGTCCATCTGCTGCGCCAGCGCCGCGCCGGCCAGCGATCCGGCGAGGCCAGCGCCGGCAAAGCTGAGCGCACACGGCCATTTCACCGTTCCGCCGCGCGCCTGCACCGCCAGATTGCCAGCCGCGTTCAGCGCCACTGCGGCCGCGCCGGTGCCGATGGCCACGTGCGGATCAGTGATGCCCACCACATAGAGCAGCAGCGGCGTGGCCAGCACCGATCCGCCGCCGCCGAACAGGCCAAGCAGCAGCGCAATCAGCGCACCGCCAGCCGCAGCGGCGGGCAGGCCAAGGGCGAGAGAGCTTTCCACCGGATCAGGCCGCGCCGCGGTTCCACGGCATCATGGCCAGCAACTGCGCCATGCCGCACCAGCCGGTGGCACCGGCAAAGCTGAGGCCGGCGCCGACGAAGGCCGACAGGGCAATCCACGCCGGGGCGACCGTCAGGCTGAGCAGCACGCCGCCCAGCACCAGCAGGCCCGCAGCAATCTGCACCTGCCGCATGATCGGCAGCGCCTTGGCGGCATCGCGTCCGGCCACGCCCAGCCCGGCCTTCTGCCAGGCATCCACTCCGCCATTCAGCACATGCACACGGCCCTGCGGCCCCAAAGCTTCCAGCCGGGCGCCATTGGCGGCGGTGCGCCGGCCGGTCTGGCAGGTGAAGATCAGATCGATGCCGGCGCCGCAGGCCAGCGGGCCAGCGTCCGGCACGCTGAGGGGGCGGGATAGGGAGGCCGGGATATGGCGCGCGGCAAATTCAGCCGGTTCGCGCACATCGACGATCAGGGCCTTGCCGTCTGCCAGCAGGGCAGCGGCATCAGTGGGCGAAATCAGGTTCGGCATTTGCTTTTTCCTTGGGTTCCGGCGGGCAGAAAATGCCGGCCAGCGTGCCGATCACGGCCGCAACGGCGGGATCGGCGATGCGGTAATGGATGGTCTGCCCCTCGCGGCGGGTGGCCACCAGGCCATCAGTTCGCAGCAAGGCAAGATGCTGCGACAGGGCCGATTGCGACAGGCGGCTGGCAATCTGCCCCACCGACCGTTCGCCATCCAGCAACTGACACAGCACCAGCAATCGGCCATCATGCGCCATCGCCTTCAACAGGCGGGCAGCGGCAGCAGCCGAGGTTTCGAAGCGGGCAAGATCATCCGGGCTCATGACCGGAATATAACAGTTGATTCTAATTTAGCAATGCCTAATATGTGTCGGGAAAGGAATTGACCATGACCACCATCTCGCGCCCCGATGTCACCCCGTTCTTCGATACGGCCACCAATACCTGGACCTATCTGGTCGCCGATCCCGCCACCGGAGATGCCGCCATCATCGATGCGGTGCTGGATTACGAGCCGAAGGGCGCTGCCATATCCCACGCCGGGCTTCAGCGCCTGCTGGACGTGGTGAAGCAGCAGGGGCTGACCCTGAAATGGGTGATGGAAACCCACGCCCACGCCGATCATCTGGCCGGCGGCCACTGGCTGCACGATGCCACGGGTGCGCCGCTGGTGATCGGATCGCGCATCGCCGAGGTGCAAAAAGTGTTCGCGCCGCGCTTTGCCATGGACGATCTGCCCACCGATGGCCGCCAGTTCGATGTGCTGGTGGACGATGGCACCGCCCTGCCGCTGGGCAATCTGACCATCCGCGTGCTGCACACGCCGGGCCACACGCCGGCCTGCGTTACCTATGTGATCGGCGATGCGGCTTTTGTGGGCGACACGCTGTTCATGCCGGATTATGGCACCGCCCGCTGCGATTTTCCCGGCGGCGATGCGAAGGCGCTGCATGCCTCGATCGGCAGGATCCTGGCGCTGCCGGACGACACCCGCATGTTTGTCGGCCATGATTATCTGCCGCCGGGGCGCAGCGAATTTGCCTGCGAAACCAGCGTTGCCGCGCAAAAGGCCGGCAATATCCATGTGCACGACGGGGTGAGCGCCGACGCGTTCGTCGCCATGCGCCGCGCCCGCGATCAGACGCTGGCGCCGCCAACCCTGATCCTGCCAAGCCTGCAGGTGAACATCGCTGCCGGCGAACTGCCGCCCGCCGATGCACGGGGCCGGCGCTTCCTGCGGCTGCCGATCAGCCTGGCCTGAGCCAAAATGTCTGAAATCCCACGCTGGCTCCCCGGGCAGGATTCGAACCTGCGACCAGTCGATTAACAGTCGACTGCTCTACCGCTGAGCTACCGAGGAACAGCGTGGGAGCGCCCCTTTAACGAGGGGGCGCGCGCTTGCCAAGCGGATTCAACTGGCGAATTGTTCCAGGCTGATGCGATCGTCCAGCGCATATTCGGGATCGAACAGCAGCGTCAGCGCGATGGAACGATCGATGGCCACCTTCACCTCAGCCACGTCGCGCACCTCCACCTGATCGGCCACGGCCGACACCGGCCGCTTGCGGGCTTCGCGCACTTCAAACTCGATCAGGCTGGCCGATGGCAGCAGCGCGCCGCGCCAGCGCCGGGGGCGGAAGGGCGATATGGGCGTGAGCGCCAGCAGATCGGCCTCCAGTGGCAGGATCGGGCCATTGGCAGACAGATTATAGGCGGTGGAGCCAGCCGGGGTGGAGACCAGCACGCCATCGCAGATCAGTTCCTCCATGCGGGTCTTGCCGTCGATGGCGATGCCGATCTTGGCGGCCTGCCGGGTTTCGCGCAGCAGCGAGACTTCGTTGATGGCCGGTGATGTGACGGTGCGGCCCGACGCAGTGGTGGCGGTCATCTGCAATGGGTGCAGCACGAAATTCTTGGCGGCGGCCACCCTCTCCGGCAGGTTCGCGGCCCTGAAATCATTCATCATGAAACCAACCGTGCCGCGGTTCATGCCGAACATCGGCTTGGGATCGCGGTGGCGCATCGCTTCGTGCAGGCAGTGCAGCAGATAGCCATCGCCGCCCAGCGCCACAACGGCATCGGCTTCGCCCACGGG
Source organism: Sandarakinorhabdus sp. (assembly GCA_036835345.1). Taxonomy (GTDB): domain Bacteria; phylum Pseudomonadota; class Alphaproteobacteria; order Sphingomonadales; family Sphingomonadaceae; genus Sandarakinorhabdus. The sequence goes on from DAITMD010000120.1 coordinate 3,751, forward strand.
GGCAAAATCATATTGCTGGCGCAGCGCCTCCCCCGCGGCGCGCGCGACATGGCTGTCAGAGACCATCAGGGCGAGTTTCATGTGGATGTTCCCCCGGTGTTCAGCCGCCGGTCATGCTCATGTGCCGGGCGACGGCTGGTTTTGCACCCCGCCGCTGGATGACGAAATCATGGCCCCTGGGCTTGCGCGCGATGGCTTCGCTCAGGGCGGCATCCAGCGCGGCGGCATCATTGCCCACCCGGCGCAGCACGGCCTTCAGATCGGCCCGGTCATCCTGGCCCAGGCACATGAACAACTGCCCGGTGGCCGTCAGCCGCACGCGGTTGCAGCTTTCACAGAAATTATGGGTGAGCGGCGTGATGAAGCCCAGTTGCAGGCCCAGTTCCTCGACCCGGACATAGCGCGCCGGGCCGCCGGTGCGGTGCGGCAGATCGGTGAGCGTGTAATGCTCTGCCAGGCGGCGGCGGACCGTAGACAGCGGCAGATATTGATCCACCCGGTCGCCGTCGATCTCACCCAGCGGCATGGTTTCAATCAGCGTCAGATCATGGCCGCCGCCGGCCGCGAACTGCATCAGCGCCTCGATCTCGTGCGCGTTCTCGCCGGCCAGCGCCACGCTGTTGAGCTTGACCTTCAGCCCGGCAGCGCTGGCGGCGGCGATGCCGTCCAGCACCTGGGGCAGGCGGCCCCAGCGGGTGATGCGGGCGAATTTGTCCGGGTCCAGCGTATCCAGGCTGATGTTCACCCGCCGCACCCCCGCTGCGGCCAGATCGCCGGCAAAGCGCGCCATCTGGCTGCCGTTGCTGGTCAGGGTGAGTTCGTCCAGCGCGCCTGATGCCACGTGCCGGCCCAGATCGCGCACCAGATCGATGATACCGCGCCGCACCAATGGCTCGCCGCCGGTCAGGCGGATCCGCCGTGTGCCGCGCCGGATGAAGGCCTCCGCCAGCGCGGCAATCTCCTCCAGACTGAGCACGTCGGCCTTGGGCAGGAAGGTCATGTCTTCGGCCATGCAATAGGTGCAGCGGAAATCGCAGCGATCGGTCACCGACACGCGCAGATAGGTGATGGCGCGGCCGAACGGATCGATCAGCGGCACCGCAGTGCCGGCACCAGCAGGGGCCGACATGCGGCCCTGTGCATCAACAGCGGGGGCGTCGGCAGCAGCAAACATGGGGCAAGCCTGTGGCAGATGCGGCACAGTTGGCAAGCGATTTTGGCCTGATGCAGGCCGGGATGGTGGTTTTCCGCACTGGACAAGCTGACTCGGATGGGCCTACGCGTTAGTCTGTATGAAGGTGAACGTGATTTGCGTTCTAGTTTTGTACGGTCATTGGCTGATGATGGCAGCGTTCGGGCAGGAAGGCGCAATTGCAGGCTGAACCGGTTTTGATTGTCTCGCCGCGTTATGCTGCCGATCTGGCGGCAATGGTTTCGGCGGCGGGGCTGATCCCACGGGTCGAACGGCTGGCCGAAGCGGCTGCGGCGCGCTTTGCGGCGGAACCGGTGCGCGTGGTGGTGGTGGATGCGCGCGGCGCGCTGCATCAGGGTCTGTCGGTGGCGCAATCATTGGGCGATGCGGTAGAGGCGCGGCGCGGGGCCATGCTGGTGCTGCTGTCGCGGGCCGACATGGGCGCGGCCGCTGCAGCGCGGGAAGCCGGCGCCACCTCTGTGCTGGTCTCGCCGTTTGGATCCGACAGCTTTGCCAACGCGCTTTACCTGGCCGGGCGTCACGCCGCGCGGCTGGCGGCAGTTGTGGAAACGCCGACCGGGATCGAAGGTCCGGATGGTGACCGGCTGACCGGGCTGGCCAGCGGTGACCGGGTGCAGGCCTGGCTGGCGGAACAGCGCAGCGCCGGCCGGCAGACCGGTGTCATCGTGGTGGGCGTTGGCCGCTTTGCCCAGATCAACATCGCCTATGGCCGTGACATTGCCGATCGGTTGCTGACGGCGATTGCCCAGCGGCTGGGGCCGATTGCCGATGGCCGCCTGCGCCGCGGTGAGCAGCGCCTGCTGGGCCGGCTGACGGCGGCGGAATTCGTGCTGGCGCTGGCCGGCGGCGGTGCCGGCGATGCGCTGGAGCCGATGGCGCGGCAGCTGTTGCGCGGCTTTGAGCGGCCTTTTGCCATCGATGATCGGCAGATCCACGTTTCGGGCCGGGCCGGCATCGCCTGGGATGGCGGGTCGAAGTTTGGCAATGCCGATGCGCCGCCGGCCGACGTGGCGGCCGGCCTGATGCGCGAAGCGGTGATTGCGCTGGCCGATGCGCGCGGGCGCGGTCCCGGTTCGGTGGTGCGCTTTGACAAGCAGATGGACAAGGAAGCCCATGCGCGCCGGGTCGATCTGGAATCCGATCTGTATCGCAGCCTTGACCGGGGCGACATCACCCTGTTGTTCCAGCCGCAGGTCAATCTGAACGATGGCGTGATCACCGGGGTGGAGGCATTGTCGCGCTGGGATCACCCGGTGCATGGCCGGCTGTCGGCATCGATCCTGCTGGAAACGGCGGCATCGGCCGAACTGGCGGTGGCGCTGGGCCGGCATATCCGCGCCAAGGCGATTTCCATCGCCGCCGCCTGGACAGGGCCGCTGGCTGACCTCAGGCTGTCGCTGAATGTCACCGCTGCCGATCTGGCCGATCCGGAATTTGTCTCCACGCTGGCGCGCGATCTGGCCGCCAACAACATGTCGCCGCGCCGGCTGGTGGTGGAAGTCACTGAAGAAGCGATCATCAACGATCTCGATGCCGCCTCTGCGACGCTGTCGCTGCTCCGCAGCGACGGGGTGGGCGTGGCGCTGGATGATTTCGGCGCCGGCTACAGCTCCCTGGCGCGGTTGGCGCGGCTGCCGGTGGATACGCTCAAGCTGGACCGCAGCCTGGCCATGTGCCTGGGCGGATCAGACCGCGAGCGCATCGTGGTGGAAGGCATGATCGCCACCGCCCGCCGGCTGGGCCTGGTGGTGATCGCCGAGGGTGTGGAGGACGATATATTGCTGTCCGCCGCCCGCGCCGCCGGCTGCCACGGCGTGCAGGGCTATTGCATCGCGCCGCCGCTGGACCATGTGGCGCTGGCCAGTTTCTGTGGCCGCCGCCGGGCCAGCAGCGTCGGCTGAGCCTAGCTGCTGCGGCCCAGTTTTGATCGGAACACGGCCGGCCGCATCGGCGCCTTTGTTTTCGGCGGTAATGCTTGGCCCTTGGGTGGTGCCTGCGGTTTCAGCCGCGCGCCGGCCGCCAGTTTCGACAAGGATGATGCAATC
>DAITMD010000121.1:0-6949 GCA_036835345.1 Sandarakinorhabdus sp.
CCATCGCCGCCAAGGCCGGATTTTCCTATTCCGATGCGCTGAAGGCCAAGGCCGGCGAGAAATGGGATTGGGATGATATGTGGGCCTGGCTGAAAAGCCCGAAAGCCTATGCCCCCGGCAACAAGATGAGCTTCGCCGGCATTTCCAAGCCGGAAGAGCGCGCCGCCGTCATCGCCTGGCTCAATGCCCAGAGCGCCAGCCCGCTGCCGCTGCCGGCCGCGCCCGCCGAAGAAGCGCCGCCGGCAGACGAAACGCCGGCAGAGGAAGCCCCGGCTGAAACCGCCGAGGCCGATCCAGCTGCCTAAAGGTCGTAATGCGCCTTGACGACGGCCCAGCCTTCTTCGGCCGTCTCGACAAAGTGCAGCAGGTCAAGATCGCTGCGGGCGATCACGCCCTCGTCGGCCAGTGCCTCGAAGTTCACCACCCGGTTCCAGAAGTCGCGGCCATAGATCAGGATCGGCAGCGGCGCGACCTTGCCGGTCTGCACCAGCGTCAAGAGTTCGAACAATTCATCGAACGTGCCATAGCCGCCGGGGAACACCGCCACCGCCTTGGCGCGCATCAGGAAATGCAGCTTCCGCAGCGCGAAATAGTGGAACTGGAACGACAGGCCCGGCGTCACATAGGGATTGGGCACCTGTTCGTGCGGCAGCACGATGTTGAGGCCAACTGACGGCGCATCGGCTTCCCACGCGCCGCGATTGGCCGCTTCCATGATCGACGGCCCGCCGCCCGAACACACGGTGAAACAGCGCTCACCTTCCTGGCAATAGATTGAAACGATCCCGGCAAGTTCGCGCGCCACGTTGTAATAGCGGGATTTTTCCGCCAGCCGCTCGGCCACGGCGCGCTTTTCCGGCGTATCGGCCGCCGCCAGCACCGCCGGCACCTCTTCGGGCGAAGGTATGCGCGCCGAACCGTAAAACACGAAGGTGCCGCTGATCCCGGCCTCGCTGAGCAGCAGTTCCGGCTTCAACAACTCCAGCTGAAAGCGCACCGGCCGCAGATCCTCGCGCAGCAGGAAATCCTCGTCCTGAAAGGCCAGGCGATAGGCGGGATGCTCGGTCTGCGGCACCGCGGTGGGGGCATTGCCGCGCCGCGCGTCTTCCTCGGCACTGGGAAAAATGCGTGGCGGCATCGGCGGCGGGTTCATCATCGCTGGTCAACTCTTTGCAAAACGGTCGGGGGGATTAGGCGCTTTGCCGGCACTTGTCGAGCCGCGCGCCCACCGCGCCGCTGCCAGCCGCGTCCATCTGGCATGAAGAGATTACAGCATTGCAATCATGCCGATGTGGCCCCAACTTGGCTGCCAGAGAGGAAAATTTCATGCAAATCCAGATCAACAGCGACAATGTCATCAAACTGGGCGATGCCGCCAGCGCCGCCATCAGCGAGACGGTGGCCAACCGGCTCGCGCGCTTTGCCGATCGCCTGACCCGCATCGAAGTGCATGTAAGCGACATCAATGGCCGCGAAAGCACCGTGGGCGATGACAAGCGCTGCGTGGTGGAGGCCCGCCCCGCCAGCCGCGCGCCGGTAACGGTCACGCACGAGGCCGCATCGGTCGATGCCGCGCTGTCCGGCGCCCTGCCCAAGCTGATCACCGCGCTGGAACGCGATTTCGGCCGCATCACCACGCGCAAGGGCCATTGATCGGGGCTTGCCGGCCTGCCGGCGGCGGGGCAGGCTGCGGCCATGCTCATCACCCGCCGCACCTTCGCCCTTGGCCTGCCCTTGCTGGCGGCCGCTGCCCCCGATCGCTTTGCCCCGCTGCGCCGTGCCATCGCCGGCATAGAACGCAGCGCCGGCGGCCCCATCGGCATCGCCCTGATCGACACGCACAGCGGCGCGCGCTTTGAACACCGGGCGCAGCAGCGCTTCGGCATGTGCTCCACCTTCAAGCTGCTACTGGCCGCGCGACTGCTGCACGGTGCCCAATCAGGCGCCTGGTCGCTTGAACAGCGCCTGCCGGTCACCGCTGCCGACATGGTCAACCACGCGCCGTTCACCGAAAAGCGCATCGGCGGCACCGCCAGCTTGGCCGAACTTGGTGAGGCGATGGTGAGCCAGAGCGACAATCCCGCTGCCAATCTGGCACTGCGCCATGTCGGCGGCCCGGCTGCGCTCACCGCCTGGCTGCGCAGTCTTGGCGACCGGGTGACCCGGCTCGACCGTTATGAGCCGATGATGAGCGATGAAGTGCCCGGCGATCCGCGCGACACCACCACGCCCGCTGCCATGCTGGCCACCTGCCGGCGGCTGGTCACGGCCGGGCCGCTCACGCCGGCCTCACGCGCGCTGCTGACGGAGTGGATGAGCGCCAGCGTGACCGCAGACGACATGCTGCGTGCCGGCCTGCCGGAAGGCTGGCGCGAAGCCAACAAGACCGGCAGCGGCAGCTGGCATGTGCGCGGCATCGTATCGATGATCACCCCGCCGCAGCGGCAGCCGATCTGGGTGGCGGCCTATCTGAATGCCGCCCGATCCTCGCTGGCCGAACGCAACCGGCAATTTCCGCCGCTGGCCCGCGCCATAGTCGAGTCGCTGGGCTGAACCACGCCGAAAGCCGTCACGGTAAACGCGAAACCGCTTGACCGGGCAGCGCAAACCCCTATCCCCGGCGGCGGGCCACGCCGTCCCAACGCGGCGCGCGCTCTCTGTGAGGAGAGAATATGACTGCACGTCCTGCCGCGCTTCCCGCGCGTCCGCATTTTTCGTCCGGCCCTTGTGCCAAGCGCCCCGGATGGAGCCCCCAAAATCTCGAGATTGCCTCGCTCGGCCGCTCGCACCGCTCGAAACTGGGCAAGGCACGGCTGAAGCTGGCGATTGACCTGACCCGCGAAATCCTGAGCGTGCCCGATACGCACCGCATCGCCATCGTGCCGGCCAGCGATACCGGCGCCTATGAAATGGCGATGTGGACGATGCTGGGCGCCCGCCCGGTCACCGCGCTGGCGTGGGAAAGCTTTGGCGAAGGCTGGGTGACCGATGCGGTCAAGCAGCTCAAGCTCGATCCCACAGTCATCACCGCGCCCTATGGCGAACTGCCCGATCTGGGCGCGGTGGATTTCAGCCACGACGTGCTGTTCACCGCCAACGGCACCACATCGGGCGTGCGCATCCCCGATTATGACTGGGTGCCAGCGGACCGCGAGGGCCTCACCTTTGCCGATGCCACCAGCGCCGTGTTCGCGCAGGATGTCGATTGGGCCAAGGCCGATGTGCTCACCTACAGCTGGCAGAAGGTGCTGGGCGGCGAAGGCGGCCACGGCATGCTGATCCTTGGCCCGCGCGCCGTGGAGCGGCTGGAGAGCTACACGCCGGCCTGGCCGCTGCCCAAAATCTTCCGGCTGGTTGCCAAGGGCAAGCTGACCGAAGGCATTTTCGCGGGCGAGACGATCAACACGCCATCGATGCTGGCGGTCGAGGATTATATCGACGCGCTGTTGTGGGCACAGTCCATCGGCGGTCTGCCGGCCATGAAGGCCCGCGCCGATGCCAACGCCGCCGCGCTTGATGCCTGGGTGCAGCGCACGCCGTGGGTCGACCATCTGGCACAGGATGCCGCCACCCGCTCCAACACCAGCGTCTGCCTCGTGCTGCCCGGTCTGGCAGAGGACAAGGTGAAAGCCATGGTGTCGCTGCTGGAAAAAGAGCACGCCGCCTATGATATCGGCGCCTATCGCGACGCCCCGCCGGGCCTGCGCATCTGGTGCGGCGCCACGGTGGACACCGCCGATATCATCGCGCTCACCCACTGGCTCGACTGGGCCCATGCCGAGGTGACGGCGGCCTGAGCGGCTGCCGTCCCTTCCGCCCCTTCCCGGCCCAGACGCCGGCCCTCTTTTTCCCGGAGCAGTTCCCATGCCCAAAGTCCTGATTTCCGACCAGATGTCCCCCAAGGCGGCCGAAATCTTCCGCGCCCGCGGCATCGAGGTCGATGAAATCACCGGCCTGTCGAAAGACGAGCTCATCAAGATCATCGGCCAATATGATGGCCTCGCCATCCGCTCCTCCACCAAGGTGACCAAGGATGTGCTGGCCGCCGCCACGAACCTGAAAGTGGTCGGCCGCGCCGGCATCGGGGTGGACAATGTCGATATCCCGGCCGCCTCGGCGCTGGGCGTCGTGGTGATGAACACGCCGTTCGGCAACAGCATCACTACTGCCGAACATGCCATCGCGCTGATGTTTGCGCTGGCCCGGCAACTGCCCGAAGCCGATGCCTCAACGCAGGCCGGCAAGTGGGAAAAGAACCGCTTCATGGGCGTGGAGGTGACGGCGAAAACGCTGGGCCTGATCGGTGCCGGCAACATCGGCAGCATCGTGGCCGACCGTGCGCTGGGCCTGAAGATGAAGGTGATCGCCTTTGATCCCTTCCTCACGCCCGAACGCGCCGAACATATGGGCGTGACCAAGGTAACGCTGGATGAACTGCTGGCCGGGGCGGATTTCATCAGCCTGCACACGCCGTTGACCGACAGCACCCGCAATATCCTGTCCCGCGACAATCTGCTGAAATGCAAGCCCGGCGTGCGCATCATCAACTGCGCGCGCGGCGGCCTGATCGACGAGGCGGCGCTGAAAGAACTGCTGGACAGCGGCCACATCGGCGGCGCGGCGCTGGATGTGTTCGTGGAAGAACCCGCCAAGGCCAGCCCGCTGTTCGGCACGCCGAATTTTGTCTCCACCCCGCACCTTGGTGCCAGCACCGACGAAGCGCAGGTGAATGTCGCCATCCAGGTGGCGGAGCAGCTCAGCGATTTCCTGCTCACCGGCGGCGTCACCAACGCGCTCAACATGCCGTCGCTTTCCGCCGAGGAAGCCCCGCGCCTCAAACCCTACATGGCGCTGGCCGAGCGGCTGGGCAGCCTGGTGGGGCAACTCGACAAGGATGGCATCAAGGCGGTGCGCGTCGAAGTGGAAGGCGCGGCGGCGCAACTCAACATCAAGCCGATCACGGCCGCCGTGCTGGCCGGGCTGATGCGCACCCATTCGGATACGGTGAACATGGTCAACGCGCCCTATCTGGCGCGCGAGCGCGAGATCGATATCGCCGAAGTGCGCCACGAGCGCGAGACCGATTACCACACGCTGCTGCGCGTGACGGTAACCACCGCGCACGGCCCGCGCACGGTGGCCGGCACGCTGTTCGGCAACAGCAAGCCGCGCCTGACCGACATTTTCGGGATTACCGTGGAAGCCGATCTGGCCGGCGACATGCTGTATATCGTCAACGAGGACAAGCCGGGCTTCATCGGCCGGCTGGGCACCAAGCTGGGCGGCGCGGCGGTGAACATCGGCACCTTCCACCTTGGCCGGCGGGACGGCGGTGAGGAAGCGGTGCTGCTGCTTTCGGTGGACAGCCCGATCCCCGATGATGTGCTGGGCGCCATCCGCGCCCTGCCCGGCGTCAAGGTCGCCAGCGCGCTGCACTTCGTCTGAGGCGGCGCGGCCCACTTGCCGCCCCTCCACCAAGCGGCTAACCGGCAGCGCATGACGAGTTTCGGCCTGCTTCCCGAAGGCTTGCGCGACCGGCTGCCCCCGCAGGCGCAGGCGCTGGCCAGCCTGCTGCGCACCCTTACCGGGGTGTGCGGCGCGCATGGCTATGAACGGGTTGCGCCGCCGCTGGTGGAATATGAGGCCAGCCTGTCTGGCAACCGCGAACTGCTGCGCTTCACCGATCCGGTGTCGCAGCACACGCTGGCGCTGCGGTCCGACATTACCGGCCAGGTTGGCCGTATCGCCGTTACCCGGCTGGCGGCGGCAGCGCGCCCGCTGCGGCTGATGTATGCCGGGCCGGTGCTGCGGGTGCGCGGTGACCAGCTCAGCCCGGAACGCGAACGCACGCAGGCCGGCGCCGAACTGATCGGCAGCGACAGCCCGGCCGCCGCCGCCGAACTGCTGGGCATCGCCATCGAGGCACTGGGCGCGGCCGGCATGACCGGGCTTTCGGTTGATCTCACCATGCCGACACTGGTGGCCGATCTGGCTGCGGCGGGCTGGTCGCTGGGCCGCGCGTCGCTGGCGCAGGTGCAGGCGCTGCTGGATGGCAAGGATGTTGGCGCGCTGCAGGCGCTGGGCGCGGATGCCTTTGTGCCGCTGATTGCCGCTGCTGGCCCGGTGAATATGGCACTCCCCGCGCTCAGGCAGCTTGATCTGCCCGGTGCCGTGCACCAACGCCTGGATGCCATCGGCGCGCTCGCGGCCGGGCTGGAGGGGGTGGCGGTCACGCTGGATCCCACCGAACTTCACGGTTTTGAATATCAGACCTGGCTGGGGTTTTCGCTGTTCGGTGCCGGCCTGATGGCCGAAGTCGGCCGCGGCGGGGCCTATCGGATCGCCCATGCCGATGGCCACAGCGAGGCGGCGGTGGGCTTTTCGCTCTATGTCGATGGGCTGGTCGATCTGGGGCTGGGCCAGGAAGCGCAGCGCCGGGTGCTGTTGCCGCTGGGCACGCCGGCCAGCGTAGGCGCGGCGCTGCGCCGCGAAGGCTGGATCACCGTGGCGGCGCTGGCAGAAGACACCGCGCCGGCGCAGCTGAATTGCAGCCATGTCTGGAACGGCACCGTGGCCCCGGCATGAGCTGGATCTTGCGTTTCGGAGTGAACCGCGCCGATGCGGAGGCGCTGCCCGACCTGTTCGACCTGATGGACGATCCGCCCACGCTGAACGTGGAGGAACCCGATCCCGCCCGGCCCGACGACTGGCTGCTCACGGCCTATTTCAATGCGCGGCCTGCCACGGATGCGGTGGCGCTGATCACCGGGCTGTTCGGCTCGGCGCGCGGCATCAAGGTGGCGGAACTGCCCGACGATGACTGGACCACCCTGTCGCAGCGCGGGCTGGAACCGGTGCGCGCCGGGCGCTTCATGGTGCACACCGCCGATCATGCCGGCGCCGTGCGGGCCGGCGATTGGGGCCTGCGCATCGAGGCCGGGCTGGCGTT
>DAITMD010000122.1:0-6941 GCA_036835345.1 Sandarakinorhabdus sp.
GATTTCTGCAGCGCCCGATCCTGATCGTCGCCAAACCGGGTCGAGCGGAACAGGGTCTGCGGGCGCGGCTCCCAATCGTCGGCGGCTTCGCCTTTCGGCTTTTCCAGCACGCCTTCGTAGATCAGGCCCCTGGCGGTCAGCGTGTCCAGCGCGGCCTGCACCTTGTCGCCCAGCGAGGCTTCGGAAAAATACACATCCTGTTCGATGCCCAGCAGGGCCAGATCGGCGCGGATGCGCGCCATCATCAGCGCCGCGGTTCTGGTGCGGAACAGCGCCAGCCAGTCGCCTTCGGGGGCGGCGCGGAAGCGGTCACCAAATTCGGCGGCCAGTTCCTTGCCAACCGGCACCAGATACTCGCCAGGGTAGAAACCTTCGGGGATTTCAATGCTCTCGCCCAGCGCTTCGCGGTAACGCAGGTGCGCGGAACGGGCCAGCGTATCCACCTGCCCGCCGGCATCGTTGATGTAATATTCCCTGGTCACATCCCAGCCGGCAAAGGCCAGCAGCCCGGCCAGCGCATCGCCCACCACGGCGCCGCGGCAATGGCCCATGTGCATCGGCCCGGTGGGATTGGCCGAAACATATTCGACATTGATGCGCTTGCCGGCACCGATGCGGCTGCGGCCATAATCGCCGCCGGCGCTGAGCATGGCGCGCAGCTGATCGTGCCACACGCTGTCGGCCAGCGTCAGATTGATGAAGCCGGGGCCGGCCACGCTGGCCGCGGTAATGCCGTCTGCTTCGCGCAGCCTGGCCGCCAGCGCATCGGCCAGCGTGCGCGGATTCATCCCCGCCGGCCGGGCCAGCGCCATGGCGGCATTGGTGGCCAGATCGCCGTGCGACGGATCGCGCGGCGGCTCCACGGTGACACTGGCCAGATCGAGGCCGGCCGGCAGCGTGCCAGCGGCCACCAGATCGGCAAGGGCAGCCTGAACAACGATGGTGAAATGGGCAAATAGATTCAGGTTCGAATTCACAGGGGCGGCGCTTTGTCTTGACAGGTCGTAAGGCCGTTCCCTAGCCGCTGCGACCTGCCGCGTCCATCGGCTCTGGCCCCAGGTGCAGGCCAGCCGTTGTCAGGCGGCGGCGGCTTCCCGTGGCCAGGCCTGCGGGCCCTGTTGCGAACCCTGCTGCCGGGCGCCGAACTGGGTGATCCTCAGCTTGTCTTCGGCCATGGCGCGCGACGTGCTGATCACATGGTCCACGCCCGCGATGGTGATCGCCAGCGTGCCCTGATCGGTGGTTTCCACCAGCCCCTTGGCCTTCAGATACCAGACATGGAAATCATAGGCTTCATCGGTGCAGCCCAGCATGTTCTGCAATTCCAGCGGGCCAACGCCGGGTTCCCGCGCCCGCTCGCGCCGGCGCTTGTAGAGATACATCAAAGTTTCGGCATGAACCTCGGCATCTGACAGTGCGGTGCGCTCCTCGGCCAGGATCGTGTCGGCGGTGGAGAAGACAAAGCCGGTGTGGGCGGAAAACTGCGTGTCATAAGCGAGGCGCCTGCCCGGCTCTTTCAGGGCGCGATAGGCGCGCGTTGCCAGCTGAAACTGTTCGGTGTCAGCGGTTTCCGTGTGATCCGGGTGATAGAGCTTGGCCAGCCGGCGATAGGCGATTTCCAGCGTGCGGGCATCACATTCGGGATGAACCCGCAGCACCGCGTAATAATCGATGAAATCCTGTTCGTCGCTCACTGCACCATCCCCCGCCCGGCACTGGTTGCCCCGACCAAAGGAACGCAACCAAATCGCAATTATTTGTTCACCATTGGGCCGGACTTGTCAACACGGGCAGGCAGAGGCTGCCTTTGTTTACCATGTTCAGGCACCGGGCACTTGCCGGCGGCAGCGCCGTGGCCCAGCATGGCGGCCATGACAGCGTCCCATCTTGCCGCGATAGAAGCCAGCCTGGCGCTGGCCGCTGACCGCGCGGGCGATCCGGCGCCGCAAATCTATGCCCGGCTGTTCGCGCTGCACCCGGCCATGGAGGCGGAGTTCTGGCGCGACACATCGGGGCGCATCCGCGGCGAGATGCTGGCGCGCAGTTTCGAGATGATCCTTGATCTGGCGCAGACGCATGCGCCGCAGGGCGGCTGGGCCAATGCTGGCTGGGGATGCGCCTTTCTGGGCACGGAGGCCGTGACGCATGACGCCTATGGCATTCCGCGCCAGGTGTTCGGGGATTTCCTGCCGATCGTGGCCGCCACCATTCGCGATGCCTGCGGGCCGGGCTTCACGCCGGACATGGCGGCGGCGTGGGATGCAGTGCTGGCCAGAGCGGCGGCGACATTGAAGATGCTGGCGGCCTGAACAAAAACTGGCCCGCCTGCGGGGGGAGTGCAGGCGGGCCAGGTGCGACCAGCGTAGTGCCGTGACAGGCAGGGCTCAGCGGCGGTCGGCAAGCTCGATGGTGGCGACGCCCAGCTGTTTGCGGGCCTGGGCGAATTTCTTGCCAGCTTCAAAGCGGTTGCCTTCGGCGCAGATGGCCTCGGCAGTGCTGACGGTGCGCAGCACCTTTGCAGCGGCTTCGGGGGTGGCGGCGCTGGCCTCGGAGCGCAGGGTCTGGGCTTCGATGGCGCAATCGACCTTGGGCGCGGCCTTCACCGGGGAGAGGGCTGCGAAGGGCAGCACGGCGGCGATGGCCAGGCCAACGATGGTGATGCGATCGAGGTTGAAGTTCATGGTGGTCATGGTCTGGGTTCCTTTTCTGATCGGCGGTGATTGCCGGTTGCCGATGAACAGGTTTTAAGCGACACTCAGACACAAGTTAATCCACACAATCCTTGGTGCCCCATGAAGCAGAGCTACACAATCCCGCGCAACCTCCTTGATGGCGTCGAAGCCTTCCTGCGCGTTGCCGATCGCGGATCGTTCCGGTTGGCGGCCGAGGATCTGGGCGTGTCACCCTCTGCCGTCAGCCAGACCGTGCGCCAGCTGGAAGAGCGGATCGGCGTGCCGCTGTTCATCCGCACCACAAGGTCGGTGGGGCTGACCGAGGCCGGCCAGATGTTCCATGCCGGCGCGGCGCCGGCCTTTGCCGGGCTGATCGCGGCGTGGGAAAGCGCCCGCACGCTGGGCGAACGGCCGGCCGGGCTGCTGCGGCTGAACATGCCGCGCGCCGTGGTGCCGCTGTTGATCGAACCGATCATCGCGGATTTCTGCATGAAATATCCCGATGTCGATGTGGAGGTGGCCGGTGAGGATGCAATCATCGATCTGGCTGCCAGTGGCCATGACGCCGGCATCAGGCTGGGCGAGCTGCTGGAGGCGGACATGGTGTGTGTGCGCCTGACACCGCCGTTCCGCTTCGTGATCGTGGGCACGCCGGCCTATCTGGATGCACGTGGCCGGCCGCAGGTTCCAGCGGACCTGAAGGGCCATGACTGTATCCGCCAGCGCATCGGCGGCAGCGGCCGGATGCTGCACTGGAACCTGCAGGACGGCAATCGCAGCATCGATATCACGGTGAGCGGCCGGGTGATCGTGAACGAAAATGCGGCGATGGTGGCCATGGCCGAACGCGGGCTGGGGCTGGCCATGGTGAGCGAGCCGCTGGTGCTGGATCAACTGGCCGATGGCCGGCTGGAGATCGTGCTGGACCGGTTTGCGCCCACCACGCCCGGCCTGTTCCTGCACTATCCCGGCCATGCCCAGGTGCTGCCCAAGCTGCGCGCCTTCATCGATCATGTGAAGGCGGCGGTGGCCAGCGGCATGCTCGACCGGCTGCAGGGTCGGCCTCAGCCTTAAGGGATCAGCGGTCAGGGCTGGGCAGCACCGCCTCGCGCGTCACCTCGTTGCCGCGAATCACCATGACGCCGGGGCCGGATGGGGCTGCTGGCGGCGTTCTGGCCGGGCTGCCGGCGCCTTGTGTGCTGCCGGGCTTGCGGACCAGCCGGGTGACAGTGCCATCATTGAGATCGCTCACCTGCAGGCTTTCCAGCCGGATGCGGCCGTCATCGCTGAACTGGCGCAGCGCCAGGCTGATCTGCCCCGTCATCATCGCCAGCGTCAGCTTCTGGCCCTGCAGCGGTGTCACCTCCAGCGTGGCGGCGTGCACGACTTCCGGCTTGTCCTTGCCGATGTTCATATCGGTGCCCACCGCCAGCACGCGGATATTCTGCGCGATCAGTTCGGCATAGGGCATGGCGCCATCGGGCTGCTGGGTTATGAACACGTCCACCCGGTCGCCAGGGAACACGAAGCCGCCGACATCCGACACTTCGTTCACCGGCACTGCCACGGCGCGCATCCCCGGCGCCAGCAGCGGCGCGGTGGACAGGCGGGCAGCGCCGCTGGCCAGCGCCGTGCCGAGCAGAAGCTCGTTCACTGCAATCGGGCGCAGGGCGGCACGGCTGTTCGGGCCGATCAGTTCGTCGATGCGGCTGAAGCTGCCCTTTGGCAATGCGCCGGCCGGCCAGTCGATCAGTTTCAGCTTGTCGGGCGTGATCGCTTCGCCAAAGCCGATTTCGGCGGCGGCGGCCACCACCTTCACGGTGCGGCCAGCATGGCCGGACGCGCTGACCGGCGGGGCAATGCTGCGCGACAGATAATAGGCCAGCAGCCCCAGCAGCAGCGCCATTATCAGCATGTTCCTGGCCGTGCGCCGCCGCGCATCGCCGCGATCATCCAGCGCGCGCTGCTGCCGATAGACAGCCAGGCGCCTTGCCATCTGCTGCTGCCACGCTGTCTCGACGCCCATCGCACGGTCTCCCGCACGGGGTAACGGGCGGCAGGCGGCGGGGTTTAGGCCGCGGTCAGCGCGTCTTCGGGGATGGCATAGAGCAGCGCCGCGCCGCGCATGGCGCTGGCCGACAGCGCCTGCACCTGCGGCAGCAATTGTTCCGCGAAAAAGCGCGCGGTGCTGCGTTTGGCGGCGGCGAACTGCGGATCGGGGTGCTGCCGGCTGGCCAGCGCCTGCCGGGCCAGCAGCCAGCCGCCCAGCGTCAGGCCCATCAGGCGGAGGTAAGGCGTGGCGCCAGCCGCCACATCATCGGGATTGTTGGCACCGGCCAGCCACAGCGAGCAGGTTTGCGCCGCATCCAGCGCATCCTCCAGCCACGGCACGATTGCGGCCAGTTCGTCATCCTCGCCCAAATCCTGCAGCGCGGCGCGCACGTCCCCCAGCAGCGCCTTCCAGTGCGCGCCGCCATCCATGTGCAGCTTGCGCCCGACCAGATCCAGCGCCTGGATGCCGTTGGTGCCTTCGTAAATCGGGGCGATGCGGGCATCTCTCAGAAACTGGGCGGCTCCGGTTTCCTCGACATAGCCCATGCCGCCGAACACCTGCACGCCCATGGAGGCGACCTCCACGCCGATATCGGTCGCCCACGCCTTGGAAATGGGCGTGAGCAGATCGGCCAGACCCTGCCCCTGCGCGTCGCCCGTGTGCGCCCGGTCAACCGCGGCGGCATTCAGATAGACCAGCGCGCGGGCGGCTTCGGTGAGCGCGCGCATCGTCATGATGGTGCGGCGCACATCGGCATGTTCGATGATGCGCACTGGCTCCCGAGCCGCAGGGCCATTGGCGCCGAACTTCGCCGACTGCACCCGGCTGCGCGCATAATCCAGCGCGTGCTGGGTGGCGGCTTCAGCGATGGCGACGCCTTGCAGGCCCACCTGCACGCGGGCGTTGTTCATCATGGTGAACATGGCGCGCATGCCGCCGCCTTCATTGCCGACCATCCAGCCGATGCAGGCGTCGTGATCGCCAAAGCTCATCGTGCAGGTGGGGGAGGCGTGGATGCCCAGCTTGTGCTCAAGGCCGACGCAGCGAAGATCGTTGCGGGTGCCGTCGGGCAGGATCTTGGGCACCAGAAACAGGCTGATCCCCCTGGTGCCGGGCGGGCTGTCCGGCGTGCGGGCCAGCACGAGGTGGACGATATTCCGAGCCGCCTCATGTTCGCCCCAGGTAATGTAGATCTTGGTGCCCTTGATGCGCCAGGAATCAGGGTGCTTGGCATCCAGGTTCGGCTCGGCGCGGGATTTCAGCGCGCCGACATCGCTGCCGGCGGCCGGCTCGGTCAGGTTCATGGTGCCGGTCCATTCGCCGCTGACCAGTTTCGACAGATAGCGCGCCTGCAAGTCGGGGCTGGCGTGGGCGGCCAGCGCCTCGATCGCGCCCTGGCTCAGCATCATGCACAGCGCAAAGGCCATGTTGGCGCTGGTCAATTGTTCCTGCACCGCTGCGGCCACGACAAAGGGCAGGCCCTGCCCGCCGTGGGCTTCGGCCACGCCCAGCCCGGCCCAGCCGCTGTCGCGATACTGGGCATAGGCCTCCACAAAGCCCGGCGGCAGGGTGACAACGCCGTCCCTCAGTGTGGCATGGGCTCGGTCACCCACGCTGTTGAGCGGCGCGAACACATTGGCCGCCAGCTTGGCCGATTCGTCCAGGATGGCGGCCACCATGTCGGGCGTGGCAGCCGCATAGGCCGGCAGCGCGGCCAGACCGGGCAGATCGGCAATCACGTCCAGCACGAAACGCTGTTCAGTGGTGGGGGCGGTATAGGGCATGACTGGTTTCCGGGGTTGGACTTGCCCGGTATAGACGCTGGCCATGGCCCACGAAAGCCGCATCATCGCTCCCGATCCCGCCGGCATTGCCGCAGCGGCCGCGATATTGCGCGGCGGCGGCATCGTCGCGGTGCCGACTGAGACCGTCTATGGTCTGGCGGCGAGGGCGGATGATGGCGCGGCAGTGGCGGGCATCTATGCCGCCAAGGGCCGGCCCAGTTTCAACCCGCTGATCGTGCATGTGGCCGATGGGGCGATGGCCGGGGCGCTGGCGCTGTTTTCGCCGCTGGCGCTGCGGTTGGCGGCGCGCTTCTGGCCGGGGCCGCTCACGCTGGTGCTGCCGCGCCGCGCCGACGCGCCGGTCGCTTCGCTGGTCACGGCCGGGCTGGACACGCTGGCGCTGCGCTGCCCGGCGCACGGCGTGATGCAGGC
>DAITMD010000123.1:0-6903 GCA_036835345.1 Sandarakinorhabdus sp.
TCCAGGATCAGCGACACGTCACCCTTCAGCAGGCAGATGATGTCCAGCGAATGGGTTTCATGCATGGCGCTGTGGCGGCTTTGATCGATGATGTGGCGATCACCGTCCACCGTGGCAAAAGCCGCACGGGTGGCCTCATCCAGCGCCGCTTTCGGCACGCCTTCCGGCTGCGGTGACACCACGAACCAGCGCACCTGAACATTGCCCGGGCGCGGCCCCAGCACCGGGCGGACATTGCCCAGATCATTGTGGTCGCGCGGACCGAGCGGGCCTTGCGCTGCATCTTCCCAAATTTCGAACAGGCCGCCCACATCCACCTCGCCGGCACTGGACGACGGCGGCCCATCAAGGATGATCACCGATTTGCCGTCTTCATTGTCGCCGGTGATGATCCGGCGCATCGCGCTTTTGAAATCCTCCATCAGATGCGCTCCTTCACATAGGCACCCGGCGCATCCTCGATCGCCTTGTAGACGCCGGCGCCCGGCACGCGCGGCTTCACCTGCTTGCCCGAACGCGGCGACAGCCAGGCCAGCCAGTCCGGCCACCAGCTGCCCTTGGTTTCCACCGCCCCTTCCATGAACGCGGTCAGCGTGTCGGCCGGCTTGTCGTTGGTCCAATATTGATACTTGCCGCTGCTCGGCGGGTTGACGACGCCGGCGATGTGCCCACTGCCGGCCTGCACGAACCGCGTCTCGCCGGAAAAGGCCTGGGTCAGCTTGAAGGCGCTGCGGGCCGGCGCGATATGGTCTTCCTTGCCGCCCTGGATATAGCTCGGCGTCTTCACCTGCCGCAGGTCCACCGGCACCCCGGCCACCGTCATGCCGCCGGGCTCGATCAATTTGTTGTCGCGGTACATTTCCTCGATATACTGGCGGTGCCAGCGCGCCGGGACATTGGTGGCATCGCTGTTCCAATAGAGCAGGTCGAACGGGAAATAATCCTTCCCCAGCATATAGTTGTTCACCACATAGTTCCAGATCAGATCATTGGATCTGAGCAGGTTGAACGTGCTGGCCATATAGCGCCCGTCCAGAACCGGCTTGTCGCCGGTTATCCGGTTCAGCGTATCCACCCCGGCATCATCGACAAAGAGTTTCAGTTCGCCGGCATCGGAAAAATCCACCTGCGCCGTAAAGAAAGTGGCGCTGGCCACGCCGTCCGCCTCGCCCTTTGCCTCCAGCACCGCCAGCGCCGCGGCCAGCGTGGTGCCGGCCACGCAATAGCCGATACTGTGCACTGACGGGGTTTCGCAGATCTCGCGCACCACCTTCAGCGCCGTGAACATGCCCTCCTCCACATAGGTGTCCACCGTGGCATCGGCGAGGCTTTCATCGGCATTCTTCCAGCTCACCATGAACACGGTGATGCCCTGCTCCACGCACCAGCGGATGAAGCTCTTTTCTGCCGTCAGGTCCAATATGTAGAATTTGTTGATCCACGGCGGAAAGATCAGCAGCGGCACCTCGAACACGGTCTTGGTGGTGGGCGCATATTGGATCAGCTGAAACAGCCGGTTCTGGAACACCACCTTGCCCGGCGTGATCGCCACGTTGCGGCCCACTTCAAAGGCGTTTTCATCGGTCATCCGCATGCGGCCGGCCTGCAGATCGCTGAGCAGATGCTCCAGCCCCTTCAGCAAATTGCTACCGCCGGTTTCCACCGTCTTCTTCAGCACTTCGGGATTGGTGGCCATGAAGTTCGACGGGCTCATGGCATCAACGAACTGCTTGATCAGGAACTGCGCCTTGCCCTTCTCCGCCGCATCCATGCCTTCGATGCCGCGCGCCGCCTCCATGAAATGGCTGGCGGTCAGCAGATAGGATTGACGCAGGAAATCAAAGGCCGGCGTTTCGGCCCAGGCATCGCCGGCAAACCGCTTGTCCTTCACCGCCGGCTTTTCCGCCGCCGGATCCAGGAAGCGCTGCCACAGCGCCATCGCATCGGTCATGTACCGCTGCTGCTGCTCCAGCAGCCGCGCCGGATCGGCCAGCATCGCGCCCCACGCCTTCGTCCAGGTGGTCATCATGCCCAACGGATCGGGCACGATGGGGGTCTGCCCATGCTCCTTCGTCCAGAATTCCAGCATCATCTGCTGGCTCTTGCCAGCGAGGTCGGTGATTTTCTGGAAGTTTTCCTGTGCCTGCAGTTGCAGGGCCTGTGGGTCGGGCGTGCGCGTTGGTTCGGCCATGAACAATTCCTTTGCAGTCTGGCAATCTGCCCTGCCCGGCGCGGTGCGCCAAGCCCCGACTTTCCCGCGACGAACAGACATTGCTTCGCCGCATGAGGCCTATACCATAGTGCAGCCGGCGGTGGGCAGGCGGGGGAAATAACATGCGAATGATGCTGATGGCGGTAACAGTCCAGGCAGCACTGGCGGCCATGCCGGTGATGGCGCAGGAGACAGCGGACAAACGGCCGGTTTGCAGCCGCAAGGTAAAAGACAGTTGCCAGCAAACGGCGGCGCAGGAACGCCTGGCTCTCACGGCAGCGCAGGCGGCCGCGCGCGATGCCCGCTTCAATGGCGAGTGGTCGCCCAATCACGATCGTCCGCAGCGCGCGCCGCGCCGCTGATCCGGGTTAGGCGGCCGGGTGACGCCTGGCAAAGTGGCTGCACCGCCGCTTTTCTTTTGGGCGGCTGCCGCTTAAGGCAGCAGCATCAGCCCGACGGAATTTGCCATGCAGGACGAGTTTTACCGCATCAAACGCTTGCCGCCCTATGTGATCGCGGAGGTGAACGCCATGCGGGCGCAGGCCCGGGCAAGCGGGGAAGACATCATCGATCTGGGCATGGGCAATCCCGATCTGCCGCCGCCGCCGCACGTGATCGCCAAGCTGGCCGAAGTGGCGGCCAAGCCGGATGCGCACGGCTATAGCGCCTCCAAGGGCATTCCCGGCCTGCGCCGGGCGCAATCGGCCTATTATGCCCGGCGCTTTGGCGTTGATCTGGATCCTGAATCCGAAGTCGTCGTAACGCTGGGCTCCAAGGAAGGCCTGGCCAATCTGGCCCAGGCGATCACCGCACCGGGCGATGTGGTGCTGGCGCCCAATCCGTCCTACCCCATCCACACCTTCGGCTTCATCATCGCTGGGGCCACTATCCGCAGTGTGCCGACCACGCCGGACGAAGCCTATTTCGAAGCGCTGGAGCGCGCCGTGCGGTTCACCGTGCCGCGCCCCAGCGTGCTGGTGATGGGCTATCCCAGCAATCCCACTGCCGAGGTTGCCGATCTGGCCTTTTACGAACGCGTGGTGGCCTTTGCGAAGAAGCACAATATCTGGGTGCTGTCCGATCTGGCCTATTCGGAAATCTGGTTCGATGGCTGCCCCACGCCGTCGATCCTGCAGGTGCCCGGAGCGCGCGATGTGGCTGTCGAGTTCACCTCGATGAGCAAGACCTATTCGATGGCTGGCTGGCGCATCGGCTTTGCGGTGGGCAATCGCACGCTGATTTCGGCGCTGACGCGGGTGAAATCCTATCTGGATTATGGCGCGTTTACGCCCATTCAGGCAGCGGCAGTCGCGGCGCTCAATGGCCCGCAGGATATCGTGCAGCAGAACCGCGAGCTCTATCATCGCCGCCGCGACGTGCTGGTGGATAGTTTCGGGCGCGCTGGCTGGGACATCCCGCCGCCGCGCGCCAGCATGTTTGCCTGGGCCCCGCTGCCGCCGGCGCTCAGGCATCTGGGCAGCCTGGAATTTTCCAAGCAACTGCTCACCGAAGCCGGCGTCGCGGTCGCGCCTGGCGTTGGCTATGGCGAGGATGGCGAAGGCTTCGTGCGCATCGCGCTGGTGGAAAACGAACAGCGCTTGCGGCAGGCGGCGCGCAACATCCGCAAATATCTGCAATCGATGGGTGTGAACACGCCGGCTGCCAAGGCGGGCGGCTGACGTGGCCGATCATCTGAATATCGGCATCGCTGGCCTCGGCAATGTGGGGGCCGGCGTCGTCAAGCTGCTGCACGGCAACGCCGATCTCATCGCCCGCCGGGCTGGCAGCCCGATCACGGTGACAGCCGTTTCCGCGCGTGATCGCAGCCGGGATCGCGGCGTTGCGCTGGACGGCATTGCCTGGGTGGATGATGCCGCCGAACTGGCCGCCCGCGATGACGTGGATGTGGTGGTGGAACTGGTCGGCGGGTCGGACGGCCCGGCTCTCACGCTGGCGCGGCGCACACTGACCGCCGGCAAGCCGTTCGTCACCGCCAACAAGGCGCTGCTCGCCCACCATGGCCTCGAACTGGCGCAGCTGGCGGAGAGCCGCGGCATGCCGCTGAAATATGAAGCGGCGGTGGCTGGCGGCATTCCCATCATCAAGGGGCTGGCCGAAGGTGCGGCGGCCAATCGCATCGCCCGCGTCTATGGCCTGATGAACGGCACCTGCAACTATATCCTGTCGCGCATGGAGGCCGAAGGGCTGGATTTCGCCGCGGTGCTGGCCGACGCACAGGCGCTGGGCTTTGCCGAAGCCGATCCCAGCTTCGACATCGACGGGATCGACACCGCTCACAAGCTGTCGATCCTGGCCGCGCTGGCCTTCGGGGCGCGCATCGATTTTGCCGGCGTGGCCTGCACCGGCATCCGCGCTATCGCCAGCGCCGATATTGCGCAGGCGGCGGCGCTGGGCTTCCGCATCAAGCTGGTGGGTCTGGCCGAAGTGCAGGACGGAGCGTTGTTCCAGCGAGTCCACCCGGCGCTGGTGCCGCTCGATCACCCGGTGGCCACCACCATGGGCAGCCTGAATGCCGTGGTGGTGGAGGGCGATTTTTCCGGCCGGCTGTTCTTTCAGGGGCGCGGCGCCGGCGAAGGCCCCACCGCCAGTGCCGTGGTCGCCGATCTGATCGACATTGCCCGCAGCGATGTGCGCCCGCCGCTGGTCATGCCGGTCAGCGATCTTGCCGCCCTGCCCCGCGCGGCGGCCGGGGATCGGCGCGGCCGCTATTATCTGAGGCTCAACGTGGCCGACCGGGTGGGCGTGCTGGCCGAAATCACGGCGGCGCTGCGTGATGCCGGCGTTTCCATTGAAAGCCTGGTGCAGCGCGGCGGCTCGGATGCCGGCGACACGATGGTGGTGATGGTCACCCACGAGGCGCGCGAAGCCGATGTGCTGGCCAGCCTTGCGGTGATGGCAGGCTCGTCATCGGTCAGTGGCCCGCCGGTGATGATGCATATTCTCGATTTCTGAAGGCGCGGCGCGTAATGCTGCCGGCCGCGATGATTCGCGTTTCAAAGGTGGGTGGTTGATGACGGCTGGGAAAAATGCGCTGGACCGCGTGCTGGTGCTGGAAATGGTGCGAGTCACGGAAAATGCCGCCATTGCCGCCGCCCGCCTGATTGGCCGCGGCGATGAAAAGGCCGCCGATGCCGCCGCCGTTGAAGCCATGCGCGAAGCGCTGAACGCCCTTGATCTTGATGGCACCGTGGTGATCGGCGAAGGCGAACGCGACGAAGCGCCGATGCTGTTCATCGGCGAAAAGGTCGGCAAGGCGATCGGCACCGGGCCGCGCATCGATATCGCACTTGATCCGCTGGAAGGCACCACCATCACCGCCAAGGCCGGCCCCAACGCGCTGGCCGTGCTGGCCATCGCCGAAGAAGGCGGGCTGCTGAATGCGCCGGATGTCTATATGGACAAGATCGCCGTTGGCCCCGGCTATCCCGAAGGCGTCATCGATCTGGCAAAACCCGTTGCCGAAAACGTCCGCTCTGTTGCCGCTGCCAAGGGCGCCGCGCCGGAGGAACTGATTGTCTGCGTGCTCGACCGGCCGCGCCATGAAGCCCTGATCGCCGATCTGCGCGCGCTTGGCTGCGGCATCATGCTGATCCCGGATGGCGATGTGGCCGGCGTCATTGCCACCACCAATCCCGAAACCGGCATCGATCTGTACATGGGTTCGGGCGGCGCGCCGGAAGGCGTGCTGGCCGCCGCCGCGCTGCGCTGCGTGGGCGGGCAGATGCAGGGCAGGCTGTTGTTCCGCAACGAAGATGAGCGCAGCCGCGCCCGCCGCTGGGGCATCACCGATCTGGACCGCATCTATGGCCTGACCGACATGGCCAAGGGCGATTGCATCTTTGCCGCCACCGGGGTGACGGATGGCTCCATGCTGAAGGGCGTCAAGCGCCGCAAGGACGGCGTGGTAACCACCCAGAGCGTGGTGATGCGCGCCTCCACCGGTACCGTGCGCTGGGTCAGCGGCGAACATCGCGGCCACCGCCGCCAGTGACATCCGGCATGACGCCGCCCCGCCCGGTCCTTGGCGTCGCAGCGTCGCTCACCGGGCAGGCATGGGCGTGGCGCGGCGGGTTGCCGCCGGGCAGTGATGCGCCGCTCACCGGGCGCGACAATGATGATGCACTGCTGCGCCACATTTTCCGCAGCCGCGGCGGTGATGACGCCGATTTTGCCCGGCTGAAGTCGCCCACCTTGCGGGAATGGCTGCCCGATCCGGCCATCTTCACCGATATGGAACCCGCCGCCGCCCGGATTGCCGATGCGTTGGCAGGGGCGGAGAATATCGTCGTCTATGGCGATTATGATGTGGATGGCGCCACCTCGGCAGCGGTGCTGATCCGATATTTGCGCGGCTGTGGCGGCACGGTGGGCCATTATATTCCCGATCGCCTGCTGGAAGGCTATGGCCCGTCCGCCGATGCGCTGGTGGCCCTGAAACAGGCCGGCGCCGATCTGGTGATAACGGTGGACTGCGGCACACAGGGCTTCGAGGCGCTGGCCGCCGCCCGCGCCGCCGGGCTGGATGTCATCGTGGTCGATCACCACAAGGCCGGCACCGCGCTTCCCGATGCCGTCGCGCTGGTTAACCCCAACCGGCTCGACGAAACGCCCGAGGCCGCCGCGCATGGCCATCTGGCGGCGGTGGGCATGGCGTTTCTGCTGGCCGTGGC
>DAITMD010000124.1:0-6806 GCA_036835345.1 Sandarakinorhabdus sp.
TCTATGGCGCCGGCATCGCGCGCTTTGGCGACAATCTGCGCGCAACATTGCAGGCGCGAGTGCTGTCGGTTCAGGCGATGATTTCGGTGGCGTTCCTCGCCTTTGCGCTGTTCACCTCCAATCCGTTCGCGCGCCTGTCGCCGGCGCCGCTGGACGGCGCGGAGCTGAACCCGCTGCTGCAGGATCCCGGCCTCGTCTTCCACCCGCCGCTGCTTTACCTTGGCTATGTCGGCTTTTCGGTCACTTTCAGCTTTGCCGTGGCGGCGCTGCTGGAAGGCCGCGCCGATCCGGCGTGGGCGCGCTGGATGCGCCCCTGGGTGCTGGCGGCGTGGGTGCCGCTCACGCTGGGCATCACGCTGGGCAGTTTCTGGGCCTATTATGAACTGGGCTGGGGCGGCTGGTGGTTCTGGGATCCGGTGGAAAACGCCAGCTTCATGCCGTGGCTGCTGGGCACCGCGCTGCTGCATTCGGCCATCGTCACCGAAAAGCGCGGCAGCCTGGCGGGCTGGACCATGCTGCTGGCCATTCTTGCCTTCTCGCTCAGCCTGATCGGCACCTTCCTGGTGCGATCGGGCATCCTCACCTCGGTCCACGCCTTTGCCGTCGATCCGGAACGCGGCGTGTTCATATTGGCGATGATCATCGGCACCACCGGCGGCGCGCTGGCGCTGTTTGCCGCGCGCGCGCCGCAGATGCGATCGGGCGCGCTGTTCGGCAGCATCAGCCGCGAAGCCGGGCTGACCTTCAACAATCTGCTGCTGATGGCGCTGACCGCCGTGGTGTTTCTGGGCACCTTCTATCCCGTCATCATGGAAGCGGTGAACCCGGCCAACAAGATTTCGGTCGGCCCGCCCTATTACAACCTTGTGTTCGTGCCCTTGAGCGTGCCGCTGCTGCTGCTGGTCACGGTGGGGCCGATGCTGGCGTGGAAGCGTGACGAGGCGGCCCGGGTGGCGCGCAAGCTGATCGTGCCGGCGCTGGCCGTGCTGGCGCTGCTGGCCGCGCTGATGCTGTGGCTGGGCACGGCTGAGGTCGCCACTGCGCTGGGGCTGGCGATGGGCGGTTGGCTGCTGCTGGGCGCTGTGCTGGTGCTGGTGCGGCGCTGGTGGGGTGCCGGCGGCTTTTCATGGCGGCTGGTACGCACCACGCCGGCGGCGACCGTGGGGCTGGTGCTGGCCCACGCCGGGCTGGGCGTCACCACGGCCGGCATCGCGGCGATGACCGGCTTTGCTGCCGAAAAGATCCTGGTGATGCGGCCGGGCGAACGCGCGGTGGCCGGCCCGCTGACGGTCACGCTGGTGGGCGCATCCGAAGTGCCTGGCCCCAATTACCGGGCGCTGAGGGCGCAGTTCCGCATCGAACAGGGCGGGCAGAGCAGCCTGCTGACATCAGAGCGCCGGCTCTACACCGTGTCGGGTAATCAGACGACCGAAGCCGGGATCAGGGCGGCGCTGGGCGGCAATCAATATGTCGCGATCGGCGATGTGCAGGATGACGGCAAGGGCCAGGGGCTGGTGGTGCGGATTTACTGGCATCCGCTGGTGGGCTGGATCTGGTTCGGCGGGCTGCTGATGGCGATGGGCGGCGCGGCCAGTCTGGCGGATCGGCGCTATCGCATCGGGGCGCCGCAGGTGCGCCAGAGCGCGGCCGGCCCTCTTGCGCCAGCGCTCGTTCCGGCCGAATAGGCGGCCCCATGAAGCGCCTGCTGTTCGTTCTGCCGATCATCGCCTTTGCCGGGCTGGCGGGCTTCCTGGGCTTTGGCCTGACGCAGGATCCCAAGGCCCTGCCCAGCCAGTTGATCGACCGGCCGCTGCCCGAATTCGTGCTGCCCGGCATTGCGGCGACGGATGGCGGCGGGCCCGGTTTCGCCAGCGCCGGCTTTCGCGGCGAGCCGCGGCTGCTCAACATCTGGGCCAGCTGGTGCGCGGCCTGTCCGCAGGAACATCCGGTGCTGGAACGCATCGCCGGCGAAGGCTTCCCGGTCTATGGCATCGCCTGGAAGGACAAGCCGGCCGACAGCCGCACCTGGCTGGCGCGCTATGGCAATCCCTATGCCGGCGTCGCGGCCGACGAACAGGGCCGCACCGCCATCGATCTGGGCGTGACCGGCGTGCCGGAGACGTTCATCATCGATAAAAAGGGGCGCGTGCGCTTCAAGCAGATCGGGCCGATCAGCCCCGAAGTTTGGGAAGGCCAGATCAGGCCGCTGCTGCAGCAGCTGAGGGCCGAGGCATGAGGCGGCTGGCATTTGCGTTGGCGCTGCTGATCGCCAGCCCGGTTTCCTGGATCATGCTGGCGGTGCCAGCGGCCGCCGTGCTGCCTGACGAGATGCTGCCCGATGCGGCGCAGGAACAGCGGGCGCGGGCGCTGTCGAAGGATCTGCGCTGCGTCGTGTGCCAGAACCAGTCGATTGACGACAGCGATGCGCCGCTGGCCCGCGACCTGCGCCTGCTGGTGCGTGAACAGATCGCGGCGGGCAAGACCGATGCCGAGGTGCGCGATTATGTGGTGGAACGCTATGGCAATTTCGTGCTGCTGAAGCCGCCGGTGGAGGGTGACACATTGCTGCTGTGGGCCGGGCCGTTTGCCGTGCTGCTGCTGGGCGGTGCCGGGCTGCTGCTGTGGCAGCGGCGGCGGCCGGCAGCCAGCGGCGACGCCGCGCCGCTGACCGAGGCCGAACGCGCCGAACTGGACCGGCTTGCCGGCCCGCAAAACTGACTGGGCAACTGAGTTTTTCCATGACCTTGTGGATCATCCTGACCTTGCTGGCGGCGGTTGCGGCGGCGTGGCTCACCATTCCGCTGGTGCGCCGCCACGATGCGCGGGTGGATGCGCGCGCCGCCACCATCGCCGTGCTGAAGGATCAGCTGGCCGATGTGGACGTGCAGCTGGCGGCCGGCAGCATCCAGCCGGGTGAAGCCGAAGGGCTGCGCAACGAAATCCGCCGCCGCCTGCTGGCCGCCGGCCACATCCCGGCCGAGCTTGATCGCACCATGGGGCAGGGCGCGCTGTCGGGCGTGGCGCTGGGGCTGGCGGCAATGGTGGCGCTGGCCGGGGCGGCGCTTTATGCCTCGATGGGCCGGCCTGATCTGGCCGCGCCGGCAGGGCCGCAGGCAGCCGCGCCGCCCGCCGCGCCGGATGCGGCCCCTGATGCCGCCGCCGGCGAGGTGGCGCAGCTGGTGGCGGGGCTGGAGCAGAAATTGCAGACCGCGCCCGATGATGCCGAAGGCTGGCGGATGCTGGGCTGGAGCTATTTCCAGACTGGCCGCTATGGCGATTCGGCGCGGGCCTATGCCAAGGCCATCGCGCTCAATCCCGATGGCGATGGCTATCAATCGGCCTATGGCGAAGCGCTGGTGCAGGAAGCCGGCGGGCAGGTGACACCGGCAGCGGCGGCGGCGTTCGAACGGGCCGCCGCGCAGGACGGCAGCGATGCCCGCGCCCGCTATTTCATCGCGGTGCGCAAGGCCGAATCCGGTGATCGCAAGGGCGCCATCGAGGATTGGTTGCGGCTGCTGGCCGATTCGCCGGCCGATGCGCCGTGGCTGCCGCAGCTGCGCCAGGTGATCGAACAGACGGCCGGGGCTGCCGGCATCGATATCGCGGCGCGGCTGGCGGCGACCCGGCCGGCCGGCAGCGCCAGCGTGCCCGGCCTGCCGCCGCAGGTGGCGGCTGCGGCTGCGGCGCGCGCATCCGGCCCGCCGGCAGGTGTGATGCCCGGCCCCAGCCGCGATCAGGTGCAGGCCGCGCAGCAGATGAGCCCGGCCGATCAGCAGAAGATGATCCGCTCCATGGTGGATGGGCTGGCGCAGAAGCTGAAGGCCAACCCGCAGGATGAGCAGGGCTGGCTGAGGCTGATGCGGGCGCGGCAGGTGCTGGGCGAGGCGGCCGAGGCCCGCGCCGCGCGCGATTCTGCGTTGGCGGCGTTCACTGGGGATGCCGCCGCACAGGGCCGCATTCGCGCCGCTGCTGCGGAAATGGGGCTGTAATACGGGCCTGCTTGGCAGCGCGGCCAAGCCGCTGCATGGTGGCGCAATGAACAGCCCCGAACCGGTGCCGCACGGCCATCATGCCCCCGATGACAGCAGCCGCTGGTTCCGCCGCACGCTGGCGGTGATGGCCGGTATCGGCCTGGCGGTGGCAATCTGGCAATTGCAGCAACTGGTGCTGGTGCTGTTTGCCAGCGCGCTGGTGGCGCTGATGATCGGCGAGTTTGCGCAGTTCCTGCAGGCCCGGCTGCGGCTGCCGTTCGCGCTGGCGATTGCGGCCGCCGTGCTGATCCCGCTGGCGGCGCTGCTGGTCATATTCGGCCTGTTCGGTTCGATGATGGTGGAACAGTTCCTGCTGCTGGCCGAACGTTTTCCGGCGGCGCTGGCGCAGGTGGAGGCATGGGTGCGCAGCACGCCGGTGGGGGAGGATATCATCGGACAGGTGGAAGATTATGCCCCCCGGATGGACCAGCTGGTGGGCATCGCCCAGTCCACGCTGGCCAATATCGGTTCGGCGGTCACCGGGCTGGCGGTCGTGCTGGTGGCGGCGCTGTATCTGGCCGCGCAGCCGCGGCTTTATGTCGAAGGCTTGATCGCCATGCTGCCCGAAACCGTGCAGGCGCGTGCCGCCCAGAGCCTGGCTGCAGTGCGGACCGCGCTGACATCCTGGCTGAAGGCGCAGGCCATCGGCATGGCGTTTGTGGCGGCAGGCACATCGGCGGCGCTGGCGGTCATTGGCCTGCCCTCGCCGCTGGCCATCGGGCTGGTGGCGGGCCTGTGCGAGTTCGTGCCCTATCTGGGCGTCGTGCTGGTATCGGTGCCCACGGTGATCCTGGGCTTTGGCCAGGGGGTGGATATCGGCATTTTCACCATCATCGCGCTGGTGGTGGTGCAGCAGTTGCAGGGCAATGTGGTGATGCCCATCGCGCAGAGCAAATTCGGCGATCTGCCGCCGGTGCTGACCATCTTCAGCCTGATTGCCGCCGGCACGCTGATGGGCCCGCTGGGCGTGGTGCTGGCGGTGCCGATGACCGTTGTGGTGGTGGCGCTGGTCAAGCAGCGGCTGGCGCGGCAGGGGCGCACCTCACCGTTGGTGGACGGCTGAAGCGCTTGCGTGGCGGCGTGGTGCGTGTAACTGCCCGGCTGGACCCATGTCACAGCACCCGGCCTTCCTGCTCATCGATCGCACCGCAGTGCTGTTCTGCGGCGTGGCGGCCGGTGTGGCCATCGGCCTGGCCTTTGCGCCGCAGCTGCAGGGCCTGATCGCCGCCGATGGGCCAATCGCTGCCGTGCCGGATCAGCCGCCAGCCGCCCCTGAACCTGAAGCAGCGCCTGCACCGGTGCTGGCGCAGCCGCCCGCCGGGCTGGCGCGCGCTGTTGCCGAGAACCGCCCGTTTCGCATCGGCGTGTTCGGCGACAGTTTTGGCGATGGCCTGTGGGCCGGGCTGTATAACCAGCTGCCGCGCCGCGAGGCGTTTCAGGTGCTGCGCTATTCCGAGCAGTCGACCGGATTCACCCGCTATCGCCAGACCAATCTGGCAGAGCGGCTGGCCGAGCAGCTGGGCGAAGGCCCGGTGGACGTGGCGGTGATCAGTTTCGGGGCCAACGACACCCAGGGCGTGTGGGCCGGCGGCAAGGCCCATGCGCTGTTGTCGGAAGGCTGGAAGGCCGAGATCGGCCAGCGCGTGCAAGCCTATGTGCAGGGCCTGCAGGCGCAGGGGGCCGCCGTGGTGTGGATCGGCCTGCCGGTGATGCGGGACAGCCGCTATGACGGCCAGATTGCGGGCCTGAACAGCTTTTTTGCCGGCCTGATGGCCGAACTGGGCGGCGAATTCATCGATACGCGCGCGCTGGCAGCCGATGAACAGGGCGGATACAGCGCCTATCTGCCGGGCGCGGATGGGCAGCCGTTCCTGGCCCGTGCCAGCGACGGCATCCACATGAGCATGAAAGGCTATCAGCGCCTGACCGCCGAGCTTGCGGCGCAGCTGCGCGCCCACGCTGAGGCGGCGCGGCGGGGCGAGGCCGTGCCGGCCAGCCTGGTGCCGCCGCCGGCCTCCCTGCCGCCGCCCAGGCCCAAATCGATGGCGTTGTCCCCGGCCGCTGTGGATGGCCCGGCGCCCGCAACCGTGCCGGCCGAGGCGCTGCCGCCGGCAGGCCAGACCGCCCCGCAAACGCAGCCGCAGCCCTGATGCTGGCCGCGCTTGCCCTGCTGGCAGCGCCGTGCCTGGCGGCGCTGTGCCAGGCCGAAACATTGGCCGCGCTGCCACTCACCCGCGCCGCGCTGCCGGCAGAGCGCCCGCTGCACATCATGGTGGTGGGCGATTCCCATACCGCCGGCGATGCCATTACCGGCGCGCTGCGGGTGCAGTTGCAGGCGCGGCTGGGCAATGGCGGGCGCGGGCTGATGCCGGCGGGCCGTCCGCACGCCGGGGTGCGGTCGCAGGGCATCACCGCCAGCATGAGCGGCGGCTGGCAATCGCGCGGCCTGTTTGGCAGCGGTGCCGCCGATCCGTTCCCGCCGCGCGGGCTGACCGGATACAGCCTGTTCAGCAGCAGCGCGGGCGCCGCCATGGCGCTGACCGCCGATGAGGGCTTCAGCGCCTTTGGCCTGTGCGTGGCGGCCGGCCCGGATGGCCCGCGCCTCGCGCTGGAACTGGCGGGCGCGCGGATGGAGCTGGATTTTGCCGCTGAGGCCGAAGGGCCGGTGTGCCGGCGCTTCCCCGTTTCGGGGCCAGCCAATACGGCCCGGCTGGCGCTTGTGTCGGGCCGCGCCATCATCACCGGCTGGTGGCTGGAACGCGCTGCCGGCGTGAT
>DAITMD010000125.1:0-6781 GCA_036835345.1 Sandarakinorhabdus sp.
AACCCCGCAACGCCGACGACTTCCTGTTCCAGCGGATTCCCCCGGAACAGCGCCCAGCGCGCTCAGCCACTCGACGGCAGCCGGGCTGCGGTTATGAGCGACGACCTCATAGCCGGCCTTGAGCAGATTGGCGACCATGGGAAAAAGCATGCGACCGGAACAAGCATCCAATGCGTAGATTTTTCCTGTCGATTATCGATTGAGTCGCTTATCGGTTGAAATGTCGATGACTGTCCAGCGCCTGCAAAAAAGCGGCACTGGCGCTCGCCAGGTCGGCATCATTGCCTACCTCGATCATGGGCAGATCGGCCGGCAAGGGCGGTTGCTGGCGAATGCGCTCAACGATGTCCGCCGCGCTTTCCCGCCGCCGTTGCGCCAGCCGCTGGGCAAGGGTTTCCGGCCGGGCGGTGACAGCCACCACCCGCAATTGCGGATAAGCCAGACGCGCCAGTGGCAGATGGGCGCGGGAACCGTTGTAAACAACCAAGCAGCCCTGCGCCAGCCAGGCGTTGATTTCCCGCCCGATGCCATAGCCCAGACCATGGCTTTCCCAGTGCAGGGCAAAGCCGCCGCAGGCTCGGCGACGGACGAATTCATCGTTGCTCAGGGGTACATGCTCCTCGCCGCCAGCATCGCCCGGACGAGTGATGAAACGGCGCACGAATCGCACCTGTGGATCGTCCTGCAACATGGCTCGGGCATGCGCCAGCAAACTGTCTTTGCCGGCCCCCGAAGGGCCGACGACTGCCAACAGACAAGCATTCACCGGCGCCTCCCGGTCAAGGGAAAGCGTTGCACCAGACGGAAGTCCGCTCCCGGTGCCAGCTCCACGTACAGCACCAGCGCGTCGAAAGCGATGGGTGCGGCAAGTGCCGACGTGAAGTAGTCGTCCAGCCAGGGCAGCAAGGCATCGCGCACATCAGAGGTAACTGCCCCAGTCAACGACACATGGAATTCAAAGCCCTCGAAGACATGCGCATAGCCCCAGCGCGCCAGCCGGACGCAAGCCTCGGCATCCAGCGATTCCGGCCGCCGGCGCGCCAGTTCAGCGGCATCCGGTGGCGCCCGGAAATCATCGAAATGGCGTACACATGCATCGGCCAGATCATTCAGCTCCTGGCTCCGACGACGACAACGCAATGCGATGAAGTCATCCAGCGCCGCCACCTGCAGGGGAGGCAGATCGAAAGCCATGTGGGCAGCACAGAAGTCAGTCAGCCGGGCCAGCAGTTCCGCCTCACTGCGTCCCGCATCCAGCCGAAACGGCGCCTTAAGCGTGGCATGCAGCCCGTAACGGCGCGGGGAAGCGGTGATGGCGGCAATCTGCTCCGGCACAAATCCGGGAACTTCGGGTGATGCCAGCAGGCAGTCCTGTTCCGGATCGCGCCCGAGCCAGGCATTGCCCGCCAGCCACAAGGGATGGGCGGTGGCGGGGGCGAAGTAGAGGGCGTAGCGCATGCTCGCAGTGTAGGCGGCAAATATGACATTTTTATGTAGATATCTAGACGTATGGCGATTTTCCTTCTAGGATGCGCGACATCCCGTTCCGGAGTCCATATCGTGAGCCATACTCATATCGCCGCCTTCAACCTGCCGCCCTCCGTCGAACTCAGGGAAGCGCCCAGCTTGTCGCCGACCGCCATCATCTGTGACTGCCGCTTCGGGCGTTACACCCAAGTCGGCGAACAATCGCGCCTCGACGATTGCTTGATCGACGACTACTCCTACCTGCAGCACTATTGCGACCTAGCATCCACCGATGTCGGCAAGTTCGCCAACATCGCCTCCATGGTGCGCATTAATCCAGGCTTCCATCCCATCGATTGGCCAACTCTGCACCACTTCAACTATCGGCGCAGAATGTTCGGCATGGCGGCAGAGGACGATGCCGACTTCTTCGCTTGGCGTCGCCGCCAGCGGGTCGTCATTGGCAATGACACATGGATCGGTCACGGTGTAGTGATCATGCCCGGCGTGCGCATCGGCAATGGCGCAGTGGTCGGCAGCAATTCGGTGGTAACAAAAGACGTGCCGCCCTACGCCATCGTCGCTGGGGCTCCGGCGCGGATTATCCGCCAGCGCTTTCCGCGCGCCATTGCCGAATCCCTCAACGCGACGGCTTGGTGGGATTGGGATCACGATACCTTGAAGGAGCGCATGGCGGACTTCCGCGATTTGCGGACCTTTCTGGCCAAGTACGCCCAGTAGCACAGTCGTAGCTGGCGGTTTAGTTGTTCACCACGAGTTGCACAGCATCGCCGGCAAAGTGGGAGATGCAGTATTCGACCGGCTTGCCTTCCTGGTCGACGTTCACGCCCACAACCTGCAATACCGGCTGGGTCCGCGGTTGCTGGAGCATGCGGGCGGTGGCGTCGTCGGGCAGATGGGCGGTGATGCGGCTTTCGGCGCGCTCGTAATCCGCGATGCCAAAGCCTTGGAGTGCGCGTGTTATGGAGCCGGAGTCGGTAATGGCTTCGGCGATGCCGGCGAAGCGCTTGGCGACGAAGTAGTGGCTGCTGAAGTTGATCGGCGCGCCATCCACTTCGCCTACCGTATCGACCTTGAGCAGTGCGGTGCCGGGGCGCACACCAAGTGATTTGGCGATGGCGGCCGGGGCGGCCAGCGTCTCGCTGCCCACCACTTTCATGCCGCCGGCCAGTTGCTGGCGGCGCAGGTTTTCGGAAAAACGGGTGCGGCGACCGACGCTGTACCGTACGGCGTAATCCTGCAGAAAGATACCTCGACCCTGCTCGATACGTACCAGACCATGCTTTTCCAGTTCTCCCACGGCGCGGCGGATGGTATGCCGGTTAACGCCGAAGCGCTCCGCGAACTCGGCTTCGCTCGGCAGGCGCGCGCCCGGTTTGTAGATCTGGTCCGAAATTTCCTTTTCCAGGGTCTGGACGATTTGCCACCAGACGGCGACGCCGGAACCGCGCTGAATCATGCTTGCCCGCCTTTCATTTGAGTGGTGTCACAAAAATTTCACTGAACAGTGATTGACTGCCGACATATTAACTGGATATCCTTCAAAACATCCAGTTGTATAGACATCTAGGGTTTATGAGCATGACACACTTCAGCAGCGAACCCTCAGCCAGCCATGGGCAGCGCCAGCACTGGCTTTCCGTACTTGCCCTCGCCCCCTGCGCGGCGCTGGAGCAGGCGCTGCAGCAGACTCCGACCGTCTGCGAGCTGCCCCCCCTGGTCTGGCTGCGCAAGCCGCAGTCCGGTCTTTATATGTTGCGCGCTCGGGCCGGCGGCACCGGCGCCCAGTTCAACCTCGGCGAAGCCAGCGTGACCCGCTGCGCGGTACAGGACGGCAGCGGGCGCATCGGCGTCGGCTATGTGCGCGGCGTCAACGCCCGTCACGCCGAGCTGGTGGCCCTGTTCGATCTTTTCCTGCAGAACGATGAAAGCCGACCGCGGTTGCTGGCAACAGTGATCGGCCCTTTGGCCGAGCGCCAGGCAGCGGCCAGGGAAACCGCGAGCAGGGAAGCGGCGGCAACCCGCGTGAATTTCTACACCCTGGCACGGGAGTGAACATGAAAGCACCGCATATTCCCCTGCTGCCCGGCTTCGCCGACCCAGTCGATGACGGGCAACGCATCTTCCGCGCCGTGCTGGCCGCCCTGTCCCGGCCCGTCATGTCGCAGGCCATCGGCGGCCTGCCGCCCGCACCGGCGCCGCTCTGCGCGGCTAGCGGCGCCATCCTGCTGGCGCTAGCGGATTACGAAACGCCGGTGTGGCTCCAATCGCCGTCGCCCGAGGCCTGCGCGTGGCTGCGCTTTCATTGCGGTGCGCCGCTGGTCGAGGCGCCGGCCGAGGCGGTCTTCGCCGTGATCTCCCAGCCCCTAGCCATGCCGCCGCTGGCCGCCTTTGCCCAGGGGCTGCCGGAGTATCCTGACCGCTCGGCCACCCTCATCGTGCACAGCGCCGGATTCGGCGACCGGGGTCTGCGCCTGACCGGTCCCGGCATCCGGAACGAATGCCGCCTCGGTATCGACGGTCTGGCGCCGGATTTCTGGCGTAGCTGGCAAAGTCAGCAGGGACTCGCGCCCCTCGGCGTGGATTTGTTGTTCGTCAATGGCGATTCGGTGCTGGGCCTGCCGCGCAGCACGCGGGTGGACGTGGAAGGGAAGGGGGAATAGGACATGTATGTAGCCGTAAAAGGGGGTGAAGCCGCCATTCTTAATTCCCTCGAACTGCTTGCCGCCGCCCGGCGTGGCGACGAGGGCGTACCCGAAATCTCGCCGGCGCAGATTCGCGAACAGATGCGTCTGGGTGTGGCGCGGGTAATGAGCGAGGGCGCGCTGTATGACGAAGAGCTGGCGGCGCTGGCGCTGAAGCAGGCGGCAGGCGATCAGGTCGAGGCGATCTTTCTGCTGCGCGCCTACCGCACCACCCTGCCGCGTTTCGGCTACAGCCTGCCGGTGGATAGCGGGC
This sequence comes from Sandarakinorhabdus sp., assembly GCA_036835345.1. Classification (GTDB taxonomy): domain Bacteria; phylum Pseudomonadota; class Alphaproteobacteria; order Sphingomonadales; family Sphingomonadaceae; genus Sandarakinorhabdus. The sequence goes on from DAITMD010000125.1 coordinate 4,447, forward strand.
GCATGAACATCCGGCGCCGGATTTCGGCGGCCTTCAAGGACCTGCCCGGCGGCCAAGTGCTGGGTCCAACCTATGACTATACCCAGCGCCTGCTCGATTTCTCCTTGCATGCGCCGGCTGCCGGCACGCTGCCGCCCTGCGCCGATGAGCCCCTGCCGGCGGCGATGCCCCGCGTTGCCGATCTGCTCGGGCACGAAGGGCTGATGGAAGTCGAGCTACCGCCCACAGGCGATCCAGCGCCCGGCGATCTGTCGCGCGAGCCGCTGCGCTTTCCCGCCGACCGCGCTACTCGCCTGCAGAACCTGGCGCGCGGCGACGAGGGTTTCCTGCTGGCGATGGGCTATTCGACGCAGCGCGGCTATGCCAATTCCCATCCCTTTGCCGGCGAGATTCGCATGGGCGAAGTGGCGTTGGAGATCGTGCCCGAGGAACTCGGCTTTCCCATCGCCATCGGCGAGATCACGCTCACCGAATGTCAGATGATCAACCAGTTCGCCGGCTCCAGCACGGTGCCGCCGCAATTCACGCGGGGTTACGGCCTGGCCTTCGGCGAAGCGGAGCGCAAGGCCATGGCCATGGCTTTGGTGGACCGCGCCCTGCGCGCCGCCGAGCTGGGCGAAGAGGTTGTGGCGCCAGCCCAGCAGCCAGAATTCGTCCTCTCCCATTCGGACAACGTCGAGGCCAGCGGCTTCGTCCAGCACCTGAAACTGCCGCACTACGTGGATTTCCAGTCCGAACTCGAACTGCTGCGCAAGATGCGCGCACGGCGCAAAATAGTCGGCGCTGACGGGACTGCGCACACGGAGATCGCCGTGGAGAAAAAGGGATGAACACCGTCGCTGGCTACAACTTCGCCTATCTCGACGAGCAGACCAAGCGCATGATCCGCCGCGCCCTGCTCAAGGCTGTCGCCATCCCCGGATATCAGGTGCCCTTCGGCAGCCGCGAGATGCCGCTGCCCTACGGCTGGGGCACCGGCGGTATTCAGGTCACGGCATCGATACTCGGCCGCAGCGACGTGCTCAAGGTCATCGACCAGGGTTCGGACGACACCACCAACGCGGTCAACATCCGCCGCTTCTTCGCCCAGACCGCCGGCGTCGCCACCACCGACAGCACCGGCGTGGCCAGCATCATCCAGACTCGCCACCGGATTCCGGAAAAACCCCTGGGCGAACACCAGATCATGGTGTACCAGGTGCCGCTGCCCGAGCCGCTGGGCCGGCTCGAACCGCGCGAGGCGGTGACGCGCAAGCTGCACGCGCTTGCCGACTACGGCCTGATGCACGTCAAGCTCTACGAGGACATCGCCCGCTACGGCCACATCGCCAGCACCTACGACTACCCAGTGCTGGTCAATGGCCGCTACCTGATGGCGCCTTCGCCGATTCCGAAATTCGACAACCCCAAGCTGCACATGAACCCTGCCCTGCAACTTTTCGGCGCCGGCCGCGAAAAACGCGTCTATGCCATCCCGCCCTACACTCGGGTCGCGAGCCTGGATTTCGAGGACCATCCCTTCAGCGTTCAGCGCTGGGACGAGCCCTGCGCCCTGTGCGGCGCCGCGGACAGCTTCCTGGACGAAGTAGTGCTCGACGATGCCGGCGGGCGCATGTTCGTTTGCTCCGATTCCGATTACTGCAAGACGCGCCAGGGCGCCGGCCATACTGGGTCGCAAAGCCCCATGGCGAAGGAGGCGGCATGAATCCCCTGCTGCGCGTCGAAGGTTTGTCCAAACGCTTCGGCGAGCACATCGGCTGCGCCGATGTCGGCTTCGATCTGTATCCCGGCGAAGTTCTGGCGGTAGTTGGCGAATCTGGGTCAGGCAAATCCACCCTGCTGAAACTGCTGTCGACGCGATTGGCGGCGGACACCGGCCATGTCCGTTACCAGATCACCGGCCGGGGTCTAGTGGACCTGGCCCAGCTTTCCGAAGCCGAGAGGCGCTGGCTGTTGCGCACCGACTGGGGCTTCGTCGAACAGAATCCGCGCGACGGACTGCGCATGAACGTCAGCGCTGGCGCCAATGTCGGCGAACGGCTGATGGCCACCGGCGCCCGCCATTACGGCCAGATTCGCGCCACCGCCAGCGACTGGCTGGCGCGGGTGGAACTCGATCCGGCCCGCCTCGACGAACGGCCCACGGGATTTTCCGGCGGCATGCAGCAGCGTCTGCAGATCGCCCGCAACCTCGTCACCCGGCCGCGCCTGGTGTTCATGGACGAGCCTACCGCCGGCCTCGACGTTTCGGTACAGGCGCGACTGCTCGACCTGATGCGCGAACTCGTCACCGATCTGGGCCTGGCCGCCGTGATCGTCACCCACGACCTCGCGG
>DAITMD010000126.1:0-6616 GCA_036835345.1 Sandarakinorhabdus sp.
GCTGCCCCGCGCCCGCGCGCTGGCCGAAGCCATGTGCGAACTCTCCCCGCTTTCGCTGCGCGCGTCGAAACAGGCAGTGCTGAAGGGTCTGGAAGCCCCGTCCCTGCGCGCGGCCTACGAGGGCCAGGGCAGTTATCCAGCGGTGGGCGCGCTGTTCCGCAGCGAGGATCTGCGCGAAGGCCCGCTGGCCTTTGCCCAGAAACGCAAGCCGGAATGGAAAGGGCGATAGCGCCGAAACAAAGGGGGCTGCCAGTTGCCCGGCAGCCCCCAACATTGTCATCCGTCCGCGAAGGCCCATCCTTCTAAAGGCGGGTCTCTGTGTTCAGCGTGCCTCGATCCTGACCGAGGCCACCCCAATCAACACCTCCAACGCCTTCGCGCCGTGAATGAAGCAATGAGACACTGGATCACCTCCTTTCAGTTGTTGCACAAGACCATCAGTGTTTCGGGGATTCGGCATGATCGCAAGGGGCAAAATCGCGCAGCTGCGGATTGGCACGCCAAAGCCACTGGCCGGGGCGGCCTATGCATCGGCCTATTGGCGCAGCCCGGTCGCTGCGCCGGTGATGGCCGGCGAACTTGGCCTTGAAGGCGACCGCGTGGGCAATCCGCGCGTGCACGGCGGGGCGGAAAAGGCCATCTATGCCTATCCGGCATCGGGCTATGCGGCGTGGGCGGCGGAATTTCCGGCCCTGGCGGCGCAGTTCGTGCCCGGCGCGATGGGCGAAAATCTGGTGGTCACCGGGCTTGATGAAAACAGCGTGCATCTGGGCGATGTGATCCGCTGCGGCGCTGCCCTGTGCCAAGTGGCGCAAATCCGCGAACCTTGTTCCACCTTTGCCGCCGCGATGGGCACGGCGCGGGTGGTGAAGGCGATGGCGCGGTCTGGCCGCTGCGGCTGGTATCTGCGCGTGCTGGAACCGGGCCCGATCGCGCCGGGCGACGGGCATGACGTGATCGAACGCCCCAACCCGGCCTGGCCGATATCGCGCTTCACGCCGATTGCTGCCGGCCGCGCCGGCACGCTGGACGTGCTGCTGGAACTGGCGGCGCTGCCCGGCCTCAGCGCGAACTGGCGGGCGCGGCTGCAGCGGCAGGCGGCGGCGCAGCAGCACGGGCAGCCCTCAATGCCCGCGCCTCCATCACCGCGATAACCGCGGCGCCCAGCACAAAGGGAATGAAGGTGTAGAGAATGCGGAACAGCGCCACCGCCGCCAGCACGCCGGCCTTTTCGGCCTCTGGCATCAGGCCAACGATCACCAGTTCGAACACGCCCAGCCCGCCCGGCGCATGGGCCAGCGCGCCCGTCACCATCGCGACGGCATAGATGACCAGAAAGGTCAGCAGATCGGGCACGCCCGCCACCGGCAGCAGCAGGATGTAAAGCGCGCCGCCGGCCAGCGCCAGATCGATGGTGCCGATCGCGATCTGCTGCAGCGTTTCCTTGCCGTTGGGCATGGCAAAGCGATAGCGCCACAGCCGGAATTCGCGTTTCCACACCGCCGTGAACAGCGTGTAGAGCAGCACCCCGCCCAGCAGCAGCGCGCCGGTCCATTCCTCCAGGCCCGGCGGCACCCAGTCGCGGATCGGCTCGGCCAGCCCCGGCGATACGATCAGGCCGATGCCAGCCACAAAGATGATGCCCAACCAGAAGGTCCAGCCGCACAAGAGGATGATCATGGCGATATCGGCCGGCTTCACCCCGGCGCGGGTATAGATGCGGTATCGCACCGTGCCGCCGGTCAGCACCGTCAGGCCCAGCGTGTGGCTCATGGTGAAGCTGGCAAAGCTGGCCGCGCCCAGCGTGGGCCAGCCGATATTGTAACCAAGATGCCGCGTGGCAAACCAGTCGTAACCCACCAGCACCACATAGCTGAGCGCCGTGGAAATCGCGGCAAACACGATCAGATGCGTGGGCGTGGCATGAATTTCCGCCATCACGTCGGCCAGCGTGACCTGGCCCGAAATCTTCTTCAGGCCCCACGCCGCCAGCGCCAGCACCACCAGGCCCAGGATACCGCCAAGCCAGTTTTTCCACGCAGCGCTGCGCGTGCGGGACGACAGGGCACCTGCCTCCACCGCTGCCGAAGCGCCATCTTGTGTTGAACCCGGCAGACGCCAATCCTTTCACACATCCGGTGGGCCCGGAGGGATTCGAACCCCCGACCTAGCCGTTATGAGCGGCCAGCTCTAACCGCTGAGCTACAGGCCCCAACCGGCAGCACAGCGGTTAGCCGATGGCGCCTGACATGGGAAGAGTGCGCCGACATGGCCAGAGGGCAACCGGTCGCAGCACGGCAAATGGCACGAAAAAAAGGGCCGGCTGCCCAGGGGAGCAGCCGGCCCTTCGATAGTGACCCGTGGGACGCGCCGGGGGGGAAGGGCGCGTCCGGGTCGACAGAGCCTCTCGGGGGGAGGGAGGACGGCTCTGTCATGCCGGGCGGGCCGCAGGGGGGGAGGAGCGGCAGGCCCGGCGTGGCCGCATATCAGCGGCGACCATCCCTAGATACGAATGATGACCGGCGTTGTGCAGTGCACCATGGCGCGGTGCAGCCATGCATCAGGCGCATGGCTCCAACGTGACATTCGGGCGCAACTAATTGTTTCTGCGGCCGGGCTTCAGATATCCAGCGCCGCGCTGGTCATCCGCTCCACCAGGAAATCGCGCAGTGCCGCAATCCTCAAGGAGCGCCGCATCTCCACCGGATAGGTGAAATAGGTGCGGAACACCGGCCCTTCCAGATCGGGCAGCACCACCTGCACCTTGCCGGAGGCCCGGATCAGATAGGATGGCAGCGCCGCAATCCCGGCCCCCGCCTCCACCGCCTGCAACACGCCGTGGCTGTTGTTGATGGTCAGCGCCGCGCTGCGCGGATGGCCTTCGTGGCCCAGTTCCAGGATCCAGTTGATGCCCTTCAGAAATTCCGGCGCAGCATCGCCATAGGCAATCAGCCGGTGGCGTTCCAGATCGGCCACGCTGGTCGGCGCGCCGTGGCGGGCGATATAATCCGGGCTGGCCACCAGATGATGGCGGATGCCGGCCAGCGGGCGCTGCATCAACTCGCTCTGGAACGGCCGGTGAAAGCGGATCGCCACATCGGCCTCGCGCTTGGCCAGATCCAGATCATGGTCCACCAAAATCAGCTGCACGCTGATATCGGGATACAGGTCCAGGAAATCGCCCAGTTGCCGCGCCAGCCAGGTGGAGCCGAACGATACCGGCGTCGTCAGCCGGATCGATCCGGTCGGCCGGTCACGGCTGGCATCGATGGCGCCCGCCGCCTTGTCGATGCGCTCGTGCATGTCGGCGGTGGCGGCGCGCAGCTGCTCGCCCTCGTGCGTCATCGCCAGCCCGCGGGCGTGGCGGTGAAACAGCTTGGCGCCCAAACTCTCTTCCAGCGCCGCGATCTGGCGCGACAGCGCCGGCTGGCTCATGTGCAGGCGGCGCGCGGCCTCGGTAAAGCTGCCGGCTTCGGCCACGCTGTCGAACAGCCGCAGCTTTTCCCAATCCAGGTTGATGCCCGCCTGCACCTGCACTCCCTATCCGTGCGCCAGAAACCGCTCCGCCTCCAGCGCCGCCATGCAGCCCATGCCCGCCGCCGTCACCGCCTGCCGATACAGCTTGTCCTTCACGTCGCCTGCTGCAAACACGCCCGGCACGCTGGTCGCCGTGCTGTCGGGCGCGGTGATGATGTAGCCTTCCTCGTCCATGTTCAACTGCCCGGCGAACAGCGCGGTGGCCGGCACATGGCCAATCGCCACGAACAGGCCGTCCGCCGGCAGATGACTGCTGCTGCCGTCCCGCGTGTCGGCCAGAGTCAGCCCCTCCACCTTCAGGGGCGTATCTGTCCCGTGCACGGCCGTCACTTCGCTGTGCCAGTGCATCTGCACCTTGGGGTTGGCCAGCAGCCGCTGCTGGTTGGTCTTGTCGGCGCGCAGCTCGCCGCGGCGGTGGATCAGATGCACCTTGGAAGCGAATTTGGTGAGGAACATCGCCTCCTCCACCGCGGTGTTGCCGCCGCCGATCACCGCCACGGTCTTGCCGCGGAAGAAGAAGCCGTCGCACGTCGCGCAGGCCGAAACGCCAAAACCGCGGAACTTCGTCTCGCTCTCCAGCCCCAGCCAGCGCGCCTGCGCGCCCGTTGCGATCACCAAAGTATCGGCGGTCCACTGCTGCCCGCTGTCGGTCTCGGCCACGAACGGCCGGCGTGAAAGATCGATCTTCGTGACGATATCGGTGATGACTTGCGTGCCGGCGTGGCGGGCCTGCGCCTCCATCCGCACCATCAGGTCCGGACCCATCACCATAGTGTCGCCGGGCCAGTTTTCCACCTCGGTGGTGATGGTCAACTGCCCGCCCGGTTGCAGCCCCTGGATCAGCACCGGCTCCAGCAATGCGCGCGCGGCATAGACCGCCGCCGTATAGCCGGCCGGGCCGGAACCGATGATCAAGACCTTGGCGTGACGGGACATGCAGGCGAATCTCCTTGGGGCCGGGCAAAGCCGGCACGGTGCGCAGCCTGACTTAAGCCAAATTGCCGGCTTTTCCAGCCCACCACGCGCAGTTGCTGCATCTTGCGCGCCCTTGAAACAATGTTATCAAGATATGCCGTTTTGGGTTGGGGAGTTGCCCATGGTTCATCGTTCACGCCTGCCCATCGACGATATTGACCGGGTGATCCTGCGCCATCTGCAGGCCGAGGGGCGGATCACCAACGTCGATCTGGCCGCCCGCGCCAATCTCACCGCCCCGCCCTGCTTGCGCCGCGTGCGCGCGCTGGAGGAAAACGGCACGATCAAGGGCTATCATGCCGATCTGGACGCGGTGGCGCTGGGCTATGGCATCACCGTGTTCGCCATGGTCAGCCTGAAAAGCCAGGCCGAAGCCGATCTGAAGGCTTTCGAAGAACATTGCGCCGCCATGCCCCAGGTGCGCGAATGCCATATGCTGAATGGCGAAATTGATTTCATGCTGAAGGTCGTCGCCCACGACCTGCAGGAATTCCAGCGCTTCCTCACCAGTGAACTGACGCCCGCCCCCAACGTGGAAAGCGTGAAGACCAGCTTCGTCATCCGCACCGCCCTGTCCCGGCCGGGCGTGCCGGTGGATTGATCCCCGGCAGGTGCGCCTGTCAGCCCTTCACGGCCGCCTGATCCAGAAGATCGGCAAAGCCGTGATTGGCATCGCGGTGCCCGGCTTCGTCGGCCCGCACCGCCACCACCACATCGCGCAGCCGCGCGCCGGCCGGCAGGTGCCAGTAATCGATGGCCAATTGCGGAGCCGGCACATTGGCGATGCTGCCGCCGTCGATCGCCTCCAGAAACTGGGTGTAACTGATCACCGCCTCCTCCTCAAAATAGCCCACCAGTCGGTGCGCGGTGCGCTGATGCAGCAGATAGAGCAAAAAGAAGGCGTTGAAGAACAGGCCCTGGGCCAGCAGGATCGCTCCCCGTTCGAGCAGGTTCGGTTTGGCGATGGCCACAAAGGTCATCAGATGCATCCGCTCATTTTCCGCTTCGATCAGCAGTTTGCGGATCCAGCCGTTGTCGCCTTCCATGCGGCGCAGGCATTTCAGGTGGATCAACATGCCGGCCACCATCCCCGGCACCGCCGCCACTGTTTCCAGCACAACGGCCCGGTGGCCATATCGGCTGGCGAAAAAGCGGTCCGCAATCCAGCGCAGCAGGCGGGTCATTTGCCATGCGACGCGATCCGAAACATCCTCAGGCACCCGGTGACCAATGGGCTTCCCGGCGACATGTGCCGGATCATGTGGCACCAGCCAGGATTGGCGAAGCAGCGTTTCCGGTTTCATGGCAACCGCCCCGCTTAATACATCTGGGCGTGGGCGGCACCCGCACGCGCCACACTGAATGCCGCCACGGGCACCGCAAGGCTGCCGGCCGCCAAAGCCAGCACAAGAATCATGGACAGGTAACGCATCGTCATCATCCTCTGCGTCTGCTGCCGCCAGCGATCACAGGTGCTGGCCGGCAGGGTTGATGGTGCGATCCGACATCACAGCGCCGATGCGCTGCCAGAGGGGCCCGGCTCACGAATTACGAAATGGCAATGTCAGGCGCATTTTCAACGCAGCGCAGAACCGCTGCGGCGAAATGCCCGGCCGCCAGACGCCGTCCGGTGAACGATACACCAACGGCCGGAACATCACCTGATTGCGCCCGCGCTGCCGCTCTGTCGCTGCCGAATGGCAAGAACCAATCGCGGCACCGAGAGGGCCACACGCCCCAGTTTCCATAAGCTGCCCGCTCGCCGCGGCAATCACCCCGCCGACATCCCCTCGCTGAGCCGGTCGCGCAGTTCGCGGCGCAGGAACTTGCCGCTGGCGTTGCGCGGCAGCGCTTCGGGCATGAACCAGATGTGGCGCGGCACCTTGTAACTGGCGATCAGGCCGCCAACGAAACCGCGCAGGGCCGCTTCATCAAGCTGTTCGCCGGGTTTCAGCACCACGGCCACGCCCACCTCCTCGCCCAGACGGGTGTCGGGCACGCCGAACACGCAGCATTCGGCCACGGCGGCATGGCGATAGATGGCGGCCTCCACCTCGGCGCAATAGACATTCTCGCCGCCGCGCAGCACCATGTCCTTCTTGCG
>DAITMD010000127.1:0-6610 GCA_036835345.1 Sandarakinorhabdus sp.
CGCGGTGGTGGTCAATCAGGGTCTGGCCACGGTGGTTGGTGTTCGCTGGCAACAGCGTCGCCTTTCACCTTCATCGTGGGGGCGGACCGGCGGGCATTTCGCCCGGGGCTGCAATGGCATTTTGCACGCGTTGCAGGTTGCCGGGCGGTCAGATCGATTGGAGAGCATGCGTTTCGGACAGACGATCCTTACATCCCTGCCGCTTCTTGCCACACCGTCACAAGACCATAATAAATTTGGCGCCTTGCTCCACGACCCCCCATTGGAGAGTCCATCATGTCCAATATTTGTCCCGTGATCCTTTGCGGCGGTGCCGGCACCCGGCTCTGGCCCGCGTCGCGCCGCAACCAGCCCAAACAGTTTGCGCTGGTGATCGATGGCTACAGCCTGTTTCAGCACGCGGTGCGCCTGGTTCGGGCCGAAAACTTTGCCGCGCCGGTTGTGGTGACCGGCACCGATCAGCGTTTCCGGGTACTGGAGCAGCTGGCCCGTATCGAAGTCACGCCGGGCGCCATTGTGGTGGAGCCGGATGCGCGCAACACCGCGCCTGCCGTGCTGGCGGCTGCGCTGACGATTGCGGAGAATGATCCCGAAGCCTTGCTGCTGGTCCTGCCATCCGATCACCGCATTCCCGATGAAGAGGCGTTCCGGGCGGCGGTGGCAGCGGCGACGCCGCGGGCGCTGGCTGGCGATCTGGTCACGTTCGGCATCTGCCCGGTGCGGGCTGAAACCGGTTATGGCTATCTTGAGCTTGCCGATCCCGCCGCCCGCAGCGCAGCGGACCCGCAGGCGCTGGTGCGTTTCGTCGAAAAGCCCGATGCCGCCCGCGCCCAGGCGATGCTGGACGGCGGCTGCCATCTGTGGAACGCCGGCATTTTCCTGATGTCGGCCAAGGCGGTCATCGCGGCCTATCAGACGCTGGCGGCGCCGGTTCATGAGGCCGTTTGCGATGCTGTTGCCGCCAGCCACCGCGACGGGCTGTTTTTGCAGCTGGGCACGGCGGGCTGGCTGCGCAGCCCGAACATCTCGATCGATTATGCCATCATGGAAAAATCATCGAACCTGGCTGTGATGCCTTATGGTGCCGGCTGGAGCGATCTGGGGGACTGGTCCAGCGTGTGGCGCGATGGCGGCCCCGATGCGGAGGGCAATCTGCTGACCGGCGATGCGCTGGCCTTTGATTGCCGGGGCAGCCTGATCCGCAGTGACGTGCCGGATCAGATGGTGGTGGGCCTTGATCTTGAAGACATGATCGTGGTGAACACCAACGATGCCGTGCTGGTGGCGCCGCGCGCGTCCAGCCAGCGACTGTCGCTGGTGGTGAGCCAGCTGCGCCGGATGGACCGGCCAGAAGCGGACCGAAGCCGGCGCGACCATCGCCCCTGGGGCTGGTATGAAAGCATGGCGGTGCGGGATGGCTTCCAGATCAAGCAGATCGTGGTCAGTCCGCATCAGGCCTTGTCGCTGCAATCGCACAATCGCCGCGCCGAACACTGGGTGGTGCTGCACGGCACAGCCCGCGTGACGGTGGACGAAACGGTGCGTGATATCGGGCCGGGCGGCCACGCCTATGTGCCGGTGGGGGCAATCCACCGGCTGGAGAACCTGACCGACACCCCGGTGGTGCTGATTGAAGTGCAACTTGGCGACTATCTAGGCGAAGATGACATTATCCGGTATGCCGACCGCTATGCTCGCGCCGAGGCGGTTTGACCGCTGGCCTCGTGCGCTGCCGTTGCTTTGACCGGATCTGATGAACGCTCCACCTGATACAGCCCCGCTGCCCGCAGACGTCGTTGCTTTTGATCCTGGACGGTCACGTGCGCCGGCTGATGCGGCCAGTGATGCCGGTAGCGGCGCCGCCGGCGCTCCGGCGCTGCCGCAGCGGCTGCGCCGCTGGCTGCGCCGGATGGGGCCGTTGTTCTGGCTCACCGTGGTTGTGCCGGGCATCCTGGCCATGGTCTATTTCGGCGCCATCGCCTCTGACGTCTATATCTCGGAAAGCCGCTTTGTGGTGCGCAGCCCCGAAAAGCCGCAGAAAGGCGGCCTGGGCGTGCTGCTTGGATCGGCCGGATTTTCCAATGCCAGCGAGGAGGTGCAGGCGGCGCAGGGGTTCATCCAGTCGCGCGATGCCCTGCGCGCCCTTGATGCCGATGGGCTGGCCCGCAAGGCGTGGGGCAATGCCGGCGTGTCGATCTTCAATCGCTTCGATCCGTTCGGCTGGTCCGGATCATTTGAGGAATTGTTCCTTTATTATACCGGCAAGGTTGGGGTGGCGTTTGACAGCGAGACCGGCATTACCACGCTGACGGTGCGGGCCTTTTCGGCGGACGATGCGCAGGTGATGAACCGCCGCCTGCTGGAACAGGCCGAAGCGCTGGTCAACCAGCTCAATGAACGCGGGCAGGGCGATCAGGTGCGTTACGCCCAGCGCGAGGTGGCCGAGGCGCGCGAACAGGCGCGGGTGGCAGCGCTGGCGCTGGCAAGCTATCGCAACCGGGCCGGCGTGATCGATCCCGAACGCCAGGCCACCGTGCAGCTGCAGATGATTTCCAAGCTTCAGGACGAATTGATCGGCGCGCGCATGCAGCTGTTGCAGCTGTCGGCGGCAGCCGCGCAGAACCCGCAGATCCCGCTGTTGAAAGTGCGGATTGGCGGCCTGCAGCGGGCCATTGATGAACAGATCGGCCAGGTTGCCGGCAGCTCCAAATCCCTGTCGGCTGCGGCCGCCCAATATCAGCGCATGCAGCTGCAGCGCGAGTTCGCCGATCGTCAGCTTGGCCTGGCGCTGACCGCACTGCAGGAAGCGCGCAACGAAGCCCGCCGCCAGCGCGCCTATGTCGAACGCGTGGCCCAGCCCAGCCTGCCCGACGACGCCATGGAACCGCGCCGCCTGCGCGGCATCCTGGCCACGTTCGTGGTTGGTCTGGTCGCCTGGGGTATCCTGGCGATGCTGCTGGCGGGCGTGCGCGAACACCGCAACTGATCGTTATGGCCGCCGTGCCCTCCATATCATCATGGGTGATCCAGCGCCGCGTGCTGGGTGCCTTGCTGATGCGCGAAATCCTGACCCGGTACGGACGCCACAATATCGGATTTCTCTGGCTGTTTGCCGAACCGATGCTGTTCACGCTGGGGGTCACCACGCTCTGGACCCTGGCCAAGGCCGGGCAGTTTTCCAGCCTGCCGATCGTGGCGTTTGCGATTACCGGCTATTCCAGCGTGCTGCTCTGGCGGTCGATGCCGTCGCGGTGCATTTCGGCCATCGAGCCCAATCTTACCCTGCTCTATCACCGCAATGTCAGATTGATGGATGTGTTTGTCGCCCGCATCCTGCTGGAAGCGGCGGGCACGACCGTTTCATTCGTTGGCCTGATCCTGCTGTTCTGGGGCATTGAATGGCTGGAGCCGCCCGAAGATGTGCTGAAGGTGGCGGGAGCATGGCTGTTGCTGGCCTGGTTCGGAGCCGGTCTTGCCCTGCTGCTGGGAGCGCTTTCGTGGAGCAGCGAGACGGTGGAGAAATTCTGGCACCCCGCGGCCTATTTATTGTTTCCGCTTTCTGGCGCGGCCTTCATGGTCGACAGCCTGCCGCCCGCTGCCCAGGCGGTGGTGCTGGCGCTGCCGATGGTGCACGGCGTTGAATATCTGCGCGAAGGTTATTTTGGTTCAGAGATCCGGGCCCATTATGATCTGGTGTTCCTGGCCAGCTGCAACGCCCTGTTGACCGTGGCGGGTCTGCTCAGGGTGCGCGCCATATCGGGGCACGTGCGCCCGGAATGAGGCGCTCGTGATCCGTCTTGCAGCCGTTACCAAGGCCTATGCCACGGCATCGGGGCCGGCGCCGGTTCTGCGCGGGGTTGATCTGCAGATCAGCCGCGGTGAGTCCGTGGGCATATTGGGCCGCAACGGTGCCGGCAAATCAACGCTGATCCGCATCATTGGCGGCGCCGAACAGCCCGACAGCGGCACGGTTCAGCGCGACATGAGCGTGTCGTGGCCGCTGGCATTTTCCGGCGGGTTCCAGAGCGGGTTGACCGGGCTGGACAATCTTCGCTTCATCTGCCGGGTCTATGGGGTCGATGCGGAGGCCTGCGTGCCCTATGTGCAGGAATTCACCGAACTGGGCATTTATCTGCGCGAACCGGTTCGCACCTATTCTGCCGGCATGCGGGCCCGGCTTGCCTTCGCCACGTCGATGGTTGTGGATTTCGATTGCTATCTGATCGACGAGATCGTGGCCGTGGGCGACAGCCGATTTCAGGCCAAGTGCCACGAGGAACTGTTCGTGAAACGGGCGGATCGCGCCCGGATCATCGTTTCTCACGATCCCGGTTATGTGCGCTCGTATTGTCAGCGCGCGGCTGTATTGATCGATGGCCGCCTGCGCCATTTTGATGATGTGGAAGCAGCCTATGAATTTTACTCGGCGGTGATGGCATGACGGCGGGGTCCGCCATACCGCCACTGCCCGCACTTGCCGGCGTGATCAGGCGGCGGCTGAAGGCCGTCACCTATCGGTTTGAGCCGGTCGCTGCGCCTGAAGTGCGGCAGTTGCTGGTCGATGTGTCGGTGATCCTGCGTCATGACGCCGGAACCGGCATTCAGCGCGTGGTGCGCGCGCTGCTTGGCGAACTTTCCGTTCTGGCCGGGCCGCGAATTGCCGTTCAGCCGGTGTTTGCCAGCCGCAACCATGGCTATTGTCAGGCGCGGCTCACGGCAGATGGCCGGATCGTCAACGCCGCCACCGGGCCGCGCACACGGCACAGGGCTGCAGCGCGCACGGGCGACATTTTTCTGGGCCTTGATCTGGCCGCCAACATCCTGCCCGGCGTTGAGGCCGAACTGGCAGGCTGGCGCCGCCGCGGCGTGACCATCAGCTTTGTTGTCTATGATCTGCTGCCACTGGAACGGCCGGACTGGTTTCCGCCGAGCACGGGGCGCAATTTCCGCCGCTGGCTGGCTGTGCTGGGCAGGCAGGCCGACCACTGCATCTGCATCTCCGGCAGCGTCGCCGCCGCTCTGGTGACCGCGCTGGCGGCCCGGCCAAGGCAGCCGGTCATCACGTCCATTCCGCTCGGCGCTGATCTTGCCGTCAGCCACTCCGGCACAGCTCTGCCGGGTGACGTGGCCGCACTGCGGCAGTGGCTGGCCGATCACCGGGTGCTGCTGTGCGTGGGCACGGTTGAACCACGCAAGGGCCATGCGCCGCTGCTCGATGCGCTCAGCCTGATCTGGCAGCAGCAGCCGGACACCGATATTGCGCTGCTCGTGGTGGGACAGCCCGGCTGGAAAACCGCCGATCTGCAGCAGCGGCTGCGCCATCACCCCGAACAGGGGCGGCGACTGATCTGGCTGGACAAGGCCAGTGATGACCTGCTCGCTGCCGCCTATGCCGGCAGCGCCGGGTTGGTGGCGGCATCGCTGGGCGAAGGCTTTGGCCTGCCGGTGATCGAGGCGCTGGCGCACGGCACTCCGGTGCTGGCGCGTGACCTGCCGGTGTTCCGCGAGGTGGGCGGCGTGCTGCTGGATTATTTCGACGATGATGCGCCGGAACCGCTGGCCCGGCGGATCGGGGCGTGGCTGGGCGCCCGCCGGCCGCCGCCGGCGCCTGCCGTTGCCGCTCTGCCGCGCTGGTCCGACAGCGCTGCCGCATTGCTCGATCAGCTGGCGCTGACAGCGGCATGAGCATGATCAGCCACGCCCAGAATTTTGAGGATGTGCGCCTGTGGCGCGCTTTTGCCGATATCGAATGCGGTCGCTATCTGGACATCGGCACGCAGGAACCGGTCCACGATTCGGTCAGCCTGGCATTTTACGAACGCGGCTGGCGCGGCGTGCACGTGGAACCCACGCCGGCCTATGCCGATGCCATTCGCGCCGCTCGCCCCGACGAGACCGTGATTCAGGCCGCCGTCTGCACGGCACCCGGTCCGCTGACATTTTTTGAAATCCCGCAAACCGGCCTGTCCACCGGCCACCGCGAGATTGCCGAAGGCCATGCCGCTCAGGGGTGGCCGTATCGGACGATTGAAGTGCCCACAATCAGCCTGGCCATGCTGTTCGACCGGATGGGGCCTGAACCAATCCACTGGCTGAAAATCGACGTGGAGGGCATGGAGGCCGACGTGCTGGCCAGTTGGGGGGAGCACACCGCCCGACCGGCCGCGCTTGTCATCGAAGCAACGGCGCCAAACTCGCAAATCCCGACACATGCCGCCTGGCATGCGATGGTGACCGCACGCGGATACCGCGAAGTCGCTTTTGACGGTCTCAGCCGATATTTCGTGCATGCCGATCATGATCACCGCGGCGAGGCGCTGGCGCTTTGCCCCAACGTGTTCGATCAATTTCGGATTCCGGCGACGCACTTTGCCGCCGGAGCGCTGGTGGCCGCGCACGAGGCCGATGTTGCGGCGGCTGTGCAACAGGCCGAAACAGCGCAGGAGAGCCTGGCCGCCGCCCAGCGCGATCTGAACTGGCTGCATGGCCGCCTGTTCGAACAGGGGGAGGCGCACCAGGCAGCCCTGGCGGCCGAGCGCGACCTTGCCGCCCGCGCGCTGGCCGAAGCCGCCCGGATGCAGGCAGCGCTAGACGCCGGCCAGGACAGGCT
>DAITMD010000128.1:0-6590 GCA_036835345.1 Sandarakinorhabdus sp.
CGTCAGGCGGCCGTCACGCCGCCATCGATCACGAAATTCTGCCCGGTGGTGAACGCGCCCGCCTTGCCGGCCAGGAACACCGCCATGCCGGCAATTTCGTCGGGCACACCGATGCGCTTCAAGGGCGCGGTGGCGGTTGAGCGCTTCAGCGTGTCGGGATCGTCCCACAGCGCCTTGGCGAAATCGGTCTTGATCAGGCCGGGCGCGATGCAGTTCACCCGCACATTGTCGGGGCCATATTCACAGGCCAGGTTGCGCGCCAGCTGCATGTCGGCCGCCTTTGATATGCAATAGGCGCCGATGATGGTGGAACCGCGCAGGCCGCCGATGCTGGACACGATGGTGATGGTGCCATTCTTGCGGGCGCGCATGGCGGGGGCCACCATCGAAATCAGCCAGTGGTTGGACACGATGTTGTTCTGCAGGATCTTGGTGAACGCCTCGTCCGAAATGCCCTGCTGCGGGCCGTAATAGGGATTGCTGGCGGCATTGCAGACCAGATGGTCGATCTGGCCCCATTTGGCGATGGTCGCGTCTACCAGCGCCTGCAGGCTTTCTTTCGCTGCGATGTTGGCCGGCACGCTGATGGCGGCTTCGCGGCCCACGGCGGCGTTGATCTCGTCGCGCGCGGCTTCGCAGGCGTCGGCCTTGCGGCTGGAGATCACCACGTTGGCGCCATGTTCGGCCATGCGGTGGGCAATCGCCTTGCCGATGCCGCGGCTGGAACCGGTGATGAGGGCGGTCTGCCCGGTCAGATCGAAAAGCGCCGGCAGCGCCATGATATGTCTCCCCATGCGTTGTTTGACGAGAGCTTAGGCTGCGCACCGGGCAATTGTCACGCCCTGCAGATGACAGCCTCATTGCAGCCTGCCATCAAATGTCATGACCGAATCATCCCCCGCAACTGTGAACGCCGATGGCGTGCGCGCCACCGTGCTGTCGTGCATGTTTTTTGCCGGCTTTGGCTGCCTGATACCCTTCCTGCCGCTGTGGCTGGAAAAGGTGCACGGCTTTTCCGGTGCGGAAATCGGCGTGGTGCTGGCCATTGCGGGGTTCAGCCGTGCCATCGCCGGTCCGCTGACGGCGGCGTGGGCCGATGGCCGCAGTGATCGGCGGGCGCCGCTGTTCATGTTCACCATCCTGCTCACCGCCGGGTTTGCCGGCCTGTATTTCCTGAATGGATTTGCCGCGGTGTTTGCGGTGATCCTGGTGCTGGATGTCGCCTATTGGGGTTTGCTGCCGGTGGTGGAAACCGCGCTGCTGCGGCTCACGCGGCAGGGGGTGCCCACCTATGGCCTGGCGCGCGGGCTGGCATCGGCGGCCTTCGTGGTCGGCACCACGGTGGTGGGCGTGCTCAACGACTGGACCGGCGCCTTCTGGCCGATCTGGGGCTTCATGCTGCTGATTTCGGCCTTGATGATCGCCGGCAGCGCCGCGATGCCCAAAGAGCCGCGCACCGCGCGGGCCGAGCTTGAGCAGCCTTTTGCCGAACGGCTGTCGGCCGGGCTGGGCATGCTGCGCAACCCGCGCTTTTCGCTGTTCGTGTTTGCCGCCGGCCTGATCCAGGCCAGCGCCGGCTTTCTCTACACCTCCGGCTCGCTGGTGTGGGCCAACGCGCAGGGCATGTCGTCAAAGGAAATTTCGGTGCTGTGGAACATCGGCACCCTGGCCGAAGTGGGCTTTCTGATCTTCCTTGCCAACTGGTCGGCGCGGTTCCGGCCGGAAACGCTGATCGTGGCCGGCGGCATCGGCGCGGTTCTGCGCTGGACGGCGCTGGCGGCGCTGCCGCCGTTCTGGCTGCTGATGCCGCTGCAGCTGCTGCACGCGCTCAGCTTTGCCGCCACGTTCCTGGGCGGCATGCGCTTCATCCAGACCATCTATGGCGATGATCGCGCCCCCACGGCGCAGATGATCTACATGGGCGTGGCCAATGCGCCAACCTATGCCGCCGCCGTGCTGATCTCCGGGCCGCTCTATGATCGGCTGGGCGCGCCGGGCTATCTGGCGATGAGCGGCATCGCCGCGCTTGGCCTGGTGCTGGCAATGATGCTGTGGCGGTTCAAGCCCGGCACGGAGCCGGCCACGGCCTGATCGTCAGCTCTTCAGTTCCTGCTCCGGCTGGCTGGCATATTGCGGCACCGGGATGGCGGCGGCGGCGGCGCGCAGGGCGTTGCTCCACCGGTTGTTGAGTTCGCCATAATATTCATCATCGGTTTCGATGCGGTGGATCGTTTCCAGATCGGACACGCCGGTGCGGATGCTGGCCAGATCGATGGGCAGGCCCACCGCCAGATTTGACCGCATCGTGGCGCTGAACGAGATCAGCGCGATCTTCATCGCTTCGGCCATCGGCGTTTCATAGGTCAACATCCGGTCCAGCACCGGCTTGCCATATTTGTTCTCGCCGATCTGCAGGAACGGCGTATCTGCCTGACATTCAATGAAATTGCCGGCGCCATAAATCAGGAACAGGCGCGGCCGCCGCCCGCCGATGCTGCCGGCCAGCAGCAGCGTGGCATCGGTGAAGACATTGTCGTCCTTCACCACCCGGTCGATTTCCGCTTTCGCCCCCGACAGCGCCTGCCCGACCAACTGCGCGCCGCGAAACACCGTCGGCACATCGGCCAGCGTTTCCTTCTCCCCGGTGTCGGGCATGGTGAAGCCCAGCGCCACGCGCGACAATGCGCTTTGCGTGACCGACAATGATCCCGCCGACGCGCACAGGAACACCCGGTCCGGCCCATGTTCCATCACGCGCAGCTTGCGGTAACTGCTGATATTGTCCACGCCGGCGTTGGTGCGGGTGTCCGCCATCATCACCAGGCCTTCGCGCACGAGTATGCCGACGCAATAGGTCATCGATCTGCCCCAGTATGATTTTGTGCCAGTCTGCCCGCGCGGCCGCCGGGCGGCAAGCCTGTCAGGACTGGCCTTGTTCCTGCGCGGCGTCCTGCAGAACGCCCAGCCCGGGATGCGGGCCACCGGCCTGCCCGGCGGCCCGGGTCGTCACCGCCACGTTCATGGTTTCCGCGCCGCCGCCGCGCCGCGCGCCGCGGATGGGCGCGGCATCGCGGTAATCCAGGCCCACGGCAACGCGCAGATAGGCTTCGGTGGCGCACATGCCGTTGGTCGGATCAAAGGCCACCCAGCCCAGATCGGGGATCAGCGCCTCGGTCCAGGCATGGGCGGCCGGCTGGGTGATCAGGCCGTCGCTGCGCACCAGATGCCCGGACACATAGCGCGCCGGAATGCCCAGCATCCGCACCACCGACAAAAAGACATGGGCGAAATCCTGGCACACGCCGGCCCGGATGCCGAAACTGTGGGCGGCATCGCTGTGGGCATGGGTGACATCGGGATCAAAGCTCATGCTGTCATACAAGGTGCTGGTCAGCCGGTGGCAGGTGGCCAGCGCATCATCGGCATCAATGCCGCGCGCAAACGCCGCCAGCGCCTCGTCGGGCTGGGTCAGGTCGCTCTGCCGCAGCCAGACGGCGGCGGGCAGCGGCTCGTGGCTGCCGGCCACCACGCCGTGGGTTTCCAGCGTGTCCACCTCGCCGGTCACATGCAGGGCCAGCCGCTGCACCATGCCATCGGGATAGAACATGTGGGTGATGTTGCCGAACGCATCCTCGCCGCGCCGCAGATGCCCGTCGCAATCGCTGTCGATGCGCCAGTGGACAACATGCTGGCCCTCATGCCCGGCAGGCTGCACGCGCAGCAGTTGCAGCACGTTGCTGGCCGGGCGGGCATATTCATAGATGGTGGAATAATCGACCTTTATCCGCATAGCCTGCTTTCAAAACAGATATTGTTCGGCGATGGCCTCACCCAGCCGATTGTTGTCGGCGATGAACTGGGTGAGGAATTCGTGCAGGCCCTGGGCGAAGATCGCCTCGACATTGCCGCCCGCCAGCCGCGCGTGCCCGGCACTGGCCAGCCGGTGCGCCGCGCCGCGCCGCCCGCTCAGGCTGGCCAGCAGATCGAGGTGGCGCAATATCTCGTCGTAACAGGCAGCCAGGCTGCGCGGGATCTGGCGGTTCAGGATCAAAATATCGGCGACCAGCCACGGCTTCACGCTGTCGTTATAGACCCAGCGATAGGCGGTCATGGCCGAAACAGTGCGCAATATGGTGGTCCACTGGAAATAATCCAGGCTGCCGCCCACCGGCTCGTCGCGCGGCAGCAGCAGGTGATATTTCACATCGAGCAGCCGCGCCGAATTGTCGGCCCGCTCGATGGCGGCGCCCAGATTGAGGAACCAGAAGGCATCGCCGCGCAGCATGGTGCGGTTGGCGGCGCCATCGATGGCCGCCACGGCGTGCTTCACGAATTCGATCAACTGGGCCAGCGTGTCGCGGCTGGACAGGTGCGTGCCATAGCGGCTGACCTCCAGCCAGGCGGTGTTGATCGCCTCCCACGCCTCTTCGGTCAGCGCGGTTCGCACCGCCCGCGCATTGGTGCGCGCCCCTTCCAGGCAGGAGCGGATGGACGAGGTGTTGGCGGCGTTGAGCGTCAGATATTCGGTGACCTGATGTTCGTCGACAGCGAGGCCGGTGGCGGCGAAATTGTCGAGCTGGCAGGCGGCAGCCAGTGCGCTTTCCCACGCATTGGAGGCGCCGCCATAGCTGGAGGGCAGGGCGGCCAGCCGCTGCGTCGCCTCGATCAGGCGCGCGGAAAAATCGGCCCGCTCAAGATAGCGGCCCATCCAGTAAAGATTGCCGGCGGTGCGGCTCAGCATGGCGCCCGCTCAATCATCGATCACCCACGTATCCTTGGTGCCGCCGCCCTGGCTGGAGTTGACCACCAGCGATCCCGGCGTCATCGCCACGCGCGTCAGCCCGCCGGGGATGATGCGCACGCCATTGGCGCCGGTCAGCACGAAGGGGCGCAGATCGACATGGCGGGCACAAATGCCGCCGGTGGTGGCCGTGGGGCAGGTGGACAGCGCGAGCGTGGGCTGGGCGATGAATTTTTCCGGATTGGCCTTCAGCTTGGCGGCAAAGGCCGCAATCGTCGCCTTGGGCGCGTGCGGGCCCACCAGCATGCCATAGCCGCCGGAACCATCGACTTCCTTCACCACCAGTTCCGGCAGGTGATCCAGCACATACATAAGGGCTTCGGGCTCGCGGCAGCGCCAGGTCGGCACATTGGCCAGGATCGGCTCCTCTCCGGTATAGAAGCGCACGATTTCGGGCATATAGCTGTAGATCGCCTTGTCATCGGCGATGCCGGTGCCCACCGCGTTGGCCAGCGTGACATTGCCGGCGCCATAGGCCGCCATCAGGCCGGGCACGCCCAGCATCGAATCCGGATTGAACACCAGGGGATCGATGAAAGCGTCGTCCACGCGGCGGTATATCACGTCCACCCTCTGCGGGCCTTCGGTGGTGCGCATGAACACGATATCATCGCGCACGAACAGATCATTGCCCTCCACCAGTTCGATGCCCAGCTTGTCGGCCAGGAAGCTGTGTTCATAGAAGGCGGAATTATACTGGCCGGGCGTGAGCAGCACGCAGGTGGGATGCTTGCCGCGCTGGCGGCGGGGCGACACGCTGGCCAGCGTTTCCAGCAGCTTTTCCGGATAGGTTTCCACCGGCGCCACTTTCACCCGATCAAACAGATCGGGCACCAGTTTCAGCATCACCTCGCGGTTTTCCAGCATGTACGACACGCCCGACGGGGTGCGGGCGTTGTCCTCCAGCACGAAGAATTCATCCGGGCCGGTGCGCACCAGATCGATGCCGGCGATATGCACCCAGATACCGCCGGGCGGGGTGCGGCCCGCCATGTGCAGGCAATAGGCCGGGTTGAGCAGCACCAGTTCCTGCGGAATGATCCCGGCGCGCAGGATCTCGCGCGGGCCGTAGATATCGGCCAGAAAGGCGTTCAGCGCCTGCACCCGCTGCTTCAGCCCGCGCTCCAGCCGGTCCCATTCACCGCGCGACAGGATGCGCGGCACGATATCGAAGGGGATCAGCCGTTCGGTGGCCTGCGCGTCGCCATAAACCGCAAAGGTGATGCCGATGCGCCGGAAGAACAGTTCCGCCTGCGCCTGCCGTGCGTCCATCACTTCGGGCGGACTGTCGGCCAGCCATTGCCGGATGGCGCGATAGGCTGCGGTCACACGTTCTGGCGACCGGCAGTCATACGCCTCATCCATGCCGAACATTTCATCAAAAGCCGACATTGCCTGCATTGCATCTCCCTTGCCGCTCGTCCGCAACTTGTGGGAAGCCGGGGGGATAACGCAAGGAACTTATTGCGTAGGGGGGCAGACCGCGCCGCCTAGATCAGGCCCTGCGCCCGCATCGAGACATGGCCGGACGCGCCGATGATCACATGATCGTGCACGGCAAGGCCGAGATGGCGGCCGGCTTCGATGATGGCTTTGGTCATCTGGATATCATCGCGGCTGGGCTGCGGATCGCCGGACGGGTGATTGTGGACCAGCACGACGGCGGCCGCACCCAGATCCAGCGCCCGCTTGACGATCTCGCGCGGATACACGGGCGCAGCGTTCACGGTGCCATCGTTCATCACTTCATCGCGGATCATGATGTTGCGATTGTTGAGGAAGATCACCC
>DAITMD010000129.1:0-6571 GCA_036835345.1 Sandarakinorhabdus sp.
AATGGCCTGTCGCTGGCCGGCATCGCCGATCTGGGCGGAAAGCCGCCATCCGCGCCGCTGGTGATCAGCGTGGCCAGCGTGTCCGGCCTGCCCGACAGCCTTTCGCCGCTGGCCGGCAGCGCGCGCGGCGAAGGCCGGCTGCGCTGGCAGGGCGGCGAGGTGAAGGCCGACAATTTCACCGTCCGCTCAGGGCCAGTCACCGCGCAGCTGGGCCTTGGCTACCGCCCGTCCACCGGCGGCTGGGCGGCAGACGTGCGCGGCAGCGCCAGGGCGTGGCCGGTTGACGGTGTGGGCCGCAGCGACGCGACCCTGTTGGCGAGACTGCGGCCCGGCCCCGGCGGAGCGCCCGTTGGCAGCGGCGATCTGCGGCTGACAATCGCCGATCCTGCCGCCGCCATCGCGCGGATCACTGGCGGCAGCGCCAGCGTGTCGGGCCGGTTTGCGCTGGCGCCGGGCTTGGCTGTCAGCCTGTCCAATCTGGCGCTTGCCAGCCGGGATCTGAACGCGGCCGGCGCTGCCAGCTGGCGGGATGGCAATTTCACGCTGGCCGCCACCGGCAGCAGCGCCGCTTTTGGCGATTTCACGCTGGATGGGCGCGGCACGGCAGCAGCGCCGCGCCTTGCCGCCCGCCTGCCCCGGCCCGGCTATGGCCTGACCGCTGTGGCGCTGACCATCGAACCTTCAGCGGCGGGCAGCTGGCAGATCGCTGGCGATGGCCAATCGGCGCTGGGCGCTGTCGAACTGGCGGCCGCCATCGCGCTGGATCCGGTGCTCACCCTCGATGTGGCGCGTCTGGAGGTGGACGGCATCAGGGCGCGCGGACAAGTGCAGCAGACCGCCCAAGGCCCGTTTGCCGGCGACCTTACTCTGGCCGGCCGCGGCCTGTCCGGCAAGGCGCTGCTGGCGGCGGACGCGGGGATACAGACGGCGGCGATCGACCTTGGCGGCAATAACGTGACGCTGCCGCTGGAAACGCCGGTGACCATCGATCGCCTGCAACTGGCGGCGGCTGTGCGGCTGCCTGCCAGCGGCCCGGCGATGGCAGCAACGCTGGCCATCAACGGGCTGGAACGCGGGACGCTGGTGCTGGACCGCGCCGATGGCAAGCTGGCGCTGGACGATGGCCGCGGCACTGCCAGCTTTGATATCAGCGGCAACAGCGGCGCGCCGTTCAAACTGGCCAGCAACATCGACATCGCGCCGGATCGTTACAGCATCAGCGGCAAGGGCGATTTCGATGGCCGGCAGGCCCGCTTTGCATCGCCGGCGGTGATCACCCACGATGCCAGCGGCTGGCATCTGGCGGCCACCACGCTGGCCAGCGGCATGGGCAACGCCACCGTCTCCGGCGATTGGGGCGACACAAGCCGGCTCGATGCCCGGCTGGACAAGGTTTCGATGGGGCTGGTCGGTCTTGCCTATCCGGATATCAGCCTGGGCGGCCGGGTGTCGGGCGATATCAAGCTGGCACTGCCGGCGGGCCAGCCGCTGCAGGGCACGGTGGCGGTCAGCGTCAACGGCCTGTCGCGCTCCAACATCGCCAGCACTTCCACGCCCATCGATCTGGGGCTGAACGCCGCGCTGGGCAGTGCCGGCAGTTCGGTGCGGGCGGTGATCGTGCGCGCCGGCAAGACTGAAGGGCGTCTGCAGGCCCGGCTTGGCGCCCTGCCCGGCGGCGATGGCGCCGTGCTTGACCGGCTGGCCGCCACGCGGGTGGTCGGGCAATTGCGTTATGCCGGGCCGGCGCAGGATCTGTGGGGCCTGTCGGGCCTGACGGCGCTGGATGTGCGCGGGCCGGTGCAGGTGGCGGCCGATCTGTCGGGCACGCTGGGCAATCCGCTGGTATCAGGCCGCGCCCGCGCCGCCGGCGGCCGGGTGGAAGCGCCGCTGCTGGGCGCGGTTGCCACCGATGTTGCGCTGGATGCGCGCTTCACCGCCTCGCGGCTGGAGCTGACGCGATTTTCCGGGACATCCGGCAGCGGCACCATCACCGGCAGCGGCAATATCGATCTCAGCCTGGAACGCGGCTTTCCGATGGACATCAGGATGCGGGTGAGCGACGCAGCCATTCTGGGCCGCGATGATCTGACCGCCACCGGCAGCGGCGCCATCCGGATCGCGACCGATGAATATGGCGGCGTCGTGTCCGGCGCGCTCACGCTGTCGCGCGCCGTCTATACGGTGGGCCGCACGGCTGTTGCCGATGTGCCGGTGCTGGCGGTGACGGAAAAGAACACCAGGCTGCTGCGCCGGCGACAATATCAATATGTCGCCCCCACCCGCTGGCTGTATAATCTCACCATCAAGGCCGACAATCGCCTGTTGGTGAACGGCATGGGCATCAATTCGGAATGGCAGGCCGATGTGCGGCTGCGCGGCAACGCCATCGCGCCGGAAATCTTCGGCCGGGTGCAATTGGTGCGCGGCGACTATGAATTTGCCGGCAGGCGCTTTCAGCTGACCCGCGGCGACATCCGCTTCCTGGGCGGTAATCCGCCCGATCCGATCATCGCGGTGTCTGCCGAAAATACCGGCAACGGCTTCACGGCGCTGCTCAATATCGATGGCACCGCGCAGCGCCCGCAGATCAAGTTCAGTTCAGTGCCGGCGCTGCCCGAAGACGAAGTGCTGTCGCGCGTGCTGTTCGGCAGCCGCGTCACCGATCTGTCGGCGCCGGAAGCCATTCAGCTGGCGGGCGCGCTGGCCGGCCTGCGCGGCGGCGGCGGCGGTTTCAATCCGATCGGCGCGGTTGGCAAGGGGCTGGGCATCGATCGGCTGCGCATCCTGCCCGCCGATGTCGTCACCGGGCGGCGCACCACGGTGGCCGCCGGGCAGTATGTCGGCCGCAACGTCTATGTGGAGCTGGCCACCGACGCACAGGGCTTCACCGCCACCTCCATCGAAATCGGCCTGACGCGGTCACTTTCGGTGCTCAGCTCGGTGGCCACGCTGGGCGGCACCGCCGGCAGCGTGCGGTGGAAACGCGATTATTGACGGCCGATCAGGTGCCGCGCGGCCCGGTCTGCCATCACGTCGGTGGACAGGCCGAAACTGTCGGCCTCGGCAAACAGGCTGGCCAGCCGGGGCCCGATGGCGTCAACCTGTGCGTTCACGTCGTCCAGCGTGGCGGGATGATCGCCTTGGCGCGCCAGATATTCGGCCACCACCGAAATTATGCCGCCGGCGTTGATGACATAATCGGGCGCATATAATATGCCGCGCGCCGCCAGCCGTGCGCCTTCGGCATCGCTGGCCAGCTGGTTGTTGGCAGCGCCGGCCACCACCGCCACGTCCAGCGCGGCGATGCTGCCTTCATCCAGGATCGCGCCCAATGCGTTGGGGCTGAACACATCGGCCGGCACCCGCATGATGCGGTCCACCGGCACGGCCGCCGCGCCCAGTTCGCCGGCCAGCGCTGCTGCGCGCTGCGCATCGACATCGGCCACAGTCAGCCGCGCGCCCTCGGCCGCAAGCGCCCGCGCCAGGGCGCCGCCCACGCTGCCCACGCCCTGCACAGCGATGTGCAGGCCCGCCACGCTGTTCTTGCCCAATTTGTGGCGCACCGCCGCCTTCAGGCCGGCCAGCACGCCGCGCGCCGTGAACGGCCCTGGATTGCCGCCCACCACACCGGCGGCCACCGGCAGCCCCGCCACATGGGCCGTGGTGCGGGCCAGCACGGCCATGTCGCCATCGGTCATGCCCACATCTTCGGCCGTCACATAACGCCCGCCCAGCGCCTCGACAGCAGCGGCAAAGGCGGTCAGCAGCGCATCGGTCTTGGGGGCATCGGCAATCAGCACGGCCTTGCCGCCGCCCGCCTTCAGGCCGGCCATGGCGTTCTTGTAACTCATCCCGCGCGACAGGCGCAGCGCATCGGTCAGGGCTTCGGCCTGGTTGCCATAGGCCCAGCGCCGCACGCCGCCGGCCGCCGGGCCAAGATGGGTGGAATGGATGGCAATGATGGCATGCAGCCCGGATGCGTCATCGCGCACCAGCGCCACCTGTTCGTGCGCGTCAAATCCGGGGGCAGCGCCGGCATCCAGCGCCGCCATGGCCAGCGGCTTGGCAAAAGGGGCAGCAGCAGCCATGCGGGACTCCGTCGGTTTCAGCGTTTCATTGCCAGATAGCGACATTATATTTCAGCGTCCAGCAACAGACTTTGCCAGCTGCTGTGGAAAGATTCGGCGCTTGCCAGCCGCCACGCCCTCGTCTATCCCGCGCCTCCTGCCATGCGCATGGCGACTGTAGCTCAGCTGGTTAGAGCGCTGGTTTGTGGTACCAGAGGTCGCGGGTTCAAGCCCCGTCAGTCGCCCCACTATCGCAGCTTCACCTCACCGCAGGCAATGCGCGCGCCGGCGTTGCCCGCCGGATCGCTGCGATAATCATCGGCAGAGGCATGCAGCACCACCGCAGCGCCATCGCTGTCCAGCAGCGGGGCCGGCCCTTCGTTCAGCCGCAGGCCCGGCAGCATCAGGTTGAGATCGCCCTTGCCGTTCTCGCCAATCTTCACATTGGGCAGATCGCCGGCATGTGCGCCCATCGGATTGTCGCGGCCATGCTGCCGGCCTTGCGGGTTGAAATGCGGCCCGGCGCTGGCGAAATCCGGCGGCGTGCAGCGGCCAATGGCGTGCAGGTGCATGGCATATTCACCCGCTGGCAGGCCGGCCACCCGCGCGATCAGTTGCACGCCATCGGCCATCTGCAGCAATTCCACTTCGCCCAGGCTGTTGCCATCGGCCGTCAGCAGCCGGGTGGAGAGCATCAGCGATGGCGGCGCGCCGCTTACCTTGCCCAGCGATTCCGCCTTTGGCGCGCACGCCGTTACCACCACCAGCCCCAGCACAATCAGCCCGCGCATCGCTCACTCCCTTTGCCTGTCCAACCCATAATGGCCGACCAGCCGGTCCAGCGCCAGTTGCAGCACCAGCTTTCCGGCCCGCGCCGGCCAGGCCAGCGCGCGTTCGGCCGCCTCCAGCCCTTCGCCCATACACACCACCCGCCACAGCACGTCCGACAGGCCCGGCCCGCAAGCGGCAACCGCTGCATCAAAGCGGGCGCGCGCGGCAATCTGCCCGCCCGATGGTTCCGGCGGGCCATCACCCCGGCGCACCGCCGGCATCGGATCCCACCGCATGGTGACGCGCGGTCCGGCACCGGCGGCATGAAAATCCTGCCGCAACCGCTCGCTGGCCAGCAGTTGCAGCGGCGTGATGTGGCCGCGCCGCGCCAGCCACGCCAGCGGCTGTTCTGCTGCATTCACGGTCACCCGCGCCCGGTCCACCTGATCGGATGGCGGCAGGATGCGGGTTTCCAGCAGGCGGTTGCCGGCAATCGGCGGCACGTCGGGCATCATGTTGGGCATATATTCTCCTATCCGGCACAGGCTGAGGCGGAATTTACTTGCACATCAGCTTGGGTGTAGGACAGATATAACCACATCGGTTAATTCAGGAGCAGATATGGAAACCCGCATCCGCGATGTCCGCAAGGCCAGGGGCCTGACGCTGGCCGATGTAGCCGCTGCCTGCACGCCGCCCACCACGGCGCAAACCATCGGGCGGCTGGAGACCGGCACCCGCACCGTGTCGATCGACTGGCTCGAACGCATTGCCGCTGCACTGGGCGTGCCGGCCTCGGCGCTGGTCAGCCTGCCCGACCGGGCGGAGATTCCGGTGGCCGCCGTGATCGGCGCTGGCGGCGCCGATGCGCCGGAACGGCCGCGCACCCTGCTGCCGCCGCAGCCGCAGGGCGGTGTCATCGGCATGACCATTGACGTGGCGCAGGGCGATTACCGCGCCGGGGACGAACTGTGGGCGCAGCGGATCACGCCCGATCAGTTCGCGCGGGCGATCAACCGCGATGTGCTGGCCCCCCGCCCTGCCGGCCGCTTTGCCTTTGGCCGCCTGATCGCCGTGGAAGGCAGCCGTATTCAATTGCTGCCCACCCAGCCGGGCGCGCGCCAGCAGGTGCTGGCCGATGTGCCATGGCTGGCCGTGGTCACAACGCTGGTGCGGCGGGTTTAGGCCGGCTCCTCGCCGTTCAGCGCCAGCGCGCGGCCGGCCAGATACAGCGATCCGGTGATCAGCACCATCGGCGGCGATTCGCTGTTGCGGGCGATGGCCTTCAGGGCCTGGCGCAGATCCGGCGCGGTGAGCGCCGCCATTCCCATTGCCTGCGCGGCACTGGCCAGGCGCGCCGGTTCCTGCCCCGCATGGCCCGGCACCGGCACGGCATAAAGCGCGCTGGCCATGCCGGCAAAGCCCTTTAGAAATCCGGCGGCATCCTTGGCGGCCAGCATTCCGGCCACCAGCACCAGCCGCTGCCCCGATTCCAGCAGTGGCCGCACCGCTTCCGCAAGCGCGCGGCCGGCTGCGGGATTGTGGCCGCCGTCCAGCCACAGGCTGCTTCCTGCGGGCAGCAATTTGGGCAGCGGGCCGCTTTCCAGCAGTTGCAGCCGGGCCGGCCATTCCACCCAGCCCATGCCGGCGCGCATCGCCGCATCCTTCAGCGGCAACTGATCCTGCGCCCGCAGCATGGCCACCGCCAGCGCGGCATTGTCGTGCTGATGCGC
>DAITMD010000130.1:0-6567 GCA_036835345.1 Sandarakinorhabdus sp.
GTGGCCAGCGCATTGTCCAGCAGCACGGTGTTGGGCCGATAGGCGGTGTAATTGCGCGCGAACCAGATTTTATAGACGCCGTTGTCCAGCGCGATGATGCCATCTTCGGGCATGACGGCGCGGATCTGATGCACCAGATGCTGCGGATAAATCGGGAAGCGCCGATCATCCACCGCGGCGTCACGGTGCGCCACCTCGGCCGCGCGGGCTGCCAGCATGGCCGCAAAATCCCACTGCGGCTGGACACGGATTGCCTCTTTCAGCTGCCAGACGGCGTTGGCGATATCGCCAATCACCTCGATCTGCGGGAAATAGACCGGGTCCACCTCCGCCGAACGGACGCTCATGTGGATCACGGTCGTGTCATGGTTGCTCATGAAGAAGGGTGGTTTTTCAATCACATCATGGCCAATGTTCACAATCACGTCGGCCCGGCGGATGGCGGCATGAACGAAATCCCCGGCCGAAAGCGCCGCGCAGCCCAGGAAGCCGGGATGCCGTTCGTCGATCACGCCCTTGCCAAGCTGCGTCGTCAGGAACGGAATCCCTGTCTTTTCAATAAATTCCAGCAGCATCTTGCTGGTCATCGTGCGATTGGCCCCGGCGCCGATCACCAGAATTGGCGATTTCGCCGCCTCGATGGCGCGCACCGCCGCCAGCACCGCCTTGGCATCGGCCAGCGGCCGCCTTGCATAGCTTGGCTTGAACGGCACGGCGTCGGTGGGGTCGTGCGCAATATCCTCCGGCAGTTCCAGGTGGGTGGCGCCGGGCTTTTCCTCCTGCGCCAACCGGAAAGCCTCGCGGGTGCGCGCCGGAATATTGTCAGCAGAAGCAAGCTGATGCGTGTATTTGGTGATCGGCCGCATCATGTCGACCACGTCCAGGATCTGGAACCGGCCCTGCTTGGATTTCTTGATCGGCTTCTGCCCGGTGATCATCAGCATCGGCATCCCGCCCAGAAAGGCATAGGCCGCCGCCGTGACGAAATTGGTCGCCCCCGGCCCCAGCGTTGCCACGCACACCCCGGCCTTGCCGGTGTGCCGGCCATAGGTGGCGGCCATGAAACCGGCGCCCTGTTCATGCCGCGTCAGGATCAGGCGGATTTTTGTCGATCGCTGCAAGCTGTCCAGAAAATCGAGATTTTCTTCGCCCGGCACGCCGAACACATACTCAACACCCTCTTCCTCCAGGCATTGCACCAGCAGATCGGATGCCTTGGTCATTGCCCGTCTCCCATCAACGATTGGCCGCGCTGGACTTTGTGCGGTTCACACCACCCCGAAGGCCAGCATCGCATCAGCCACCTTCTTGAAGCCGGCGATGTTGGCGCCTTTCACATAATCGGTGTGGCCATCGGGCGTGCGGCCATATTCCAGGCAGCGATCATGAATGCCCGACATGATATCCTTCAGCATCCGCTGCAAATCCTCTTCCTTCCAGCTGATACGCGACGAATTCTGGCTCATCTCCAGCCCCGAAACCGCCACACCGCCCGCATTGGAAGCCTTGCCAGGCGCATAGAGGATCTTCGCCGCCTTGAAGATGTGCACACCGTCCAGATCGGTGGGCATGTTGGCCCCTTCCGAAACCGCCATGCAGCCGTTCTTCAGCAGCAACTTGGCCTCCTCCCCGTTCAGTTCGTTCTGGGTGGCGCAGGGCAGCGCCACGTCACACGGCACGCCCCACGGCCGTGCGCCGCCGCCATGGAAGGTCGCGCCCTTGAACTCGGCGGCATAATCCGAAATCCGCCCGCGCCGGTGGGTCTTATGGGTCTTCACCCAATCGATCTTCTCCTGGCTGATGCCATCCGGATCATGCACAAAACCCTCGCTGTCCGACAGCGTCACCACCTTGCCGCCCAAGGCCACGATCTTTTCCGCCGCATGGGTGGCCACGTTGCCGGAACCGGAAATCACCGCCACCTTGCCGGCAACATCGTGGCTGCGGGTTTTCAGCATGTTCTCAAGGAAATAGACTGCGCCATAACCGGTGGCTTCGGTGCGGATCAGGCTGCCGCCCCACTCCAGCCCCTTGCCGGTGAGCACGCCGGTGAAGTTGTTGGTGATGCGCTTGTACTGGCCGAACATGAAGCCGATCTCGCGCCCGCCAACCCCGATATCACCGGCCGGCACATCAATATCGGCCCCGATGTGGCGATAAAGCTCGGTCATGAAGCTCTGGCAGAAGCGCATGATTTCATTCACGCTCTTGCCCTTGGGGTTGAAATTGCTGCCGCCCTTGCCGCCGCCCATCGGCAGGCCGGTGAGGGCGTTCTTGAACGTCTGCTCGAACGCCAGGAACTTCAGCACGCTTTCGGTCACGCTGGGGTGAAAGCGGATGCCGCCCTTGTAAGGCCCGATGGCATTGTTGTTCTGCACCCGCCAGCCGCGCTGCACACGGATGTTGCCGTTGTCATCCTGCCAGCACACCCGAAAACTCACCACGCGGTCCGGCTCGGCAATGCGGCGCAGGATCTGCGCTTCATGATACTGAACCTTGTCGGCCATGAAGCCGAAAATATCCTCGGCCACCTCGGTCACCGCCTGCACAAATTCCGGCTGGCCCGGATTGCGCCGCTTCACCCCTGAGATGAAGCCATTCAGATCGACATGTTCGGAAACCGCCATGGTCACCCCCCGTTCGGCGGCCGCTGCCGCACGTCTGCCATCCGGCTGCGTTCCCCCCGAAACCGGCCCACCTCAAATACTCTACCAGATTGTCGCAGGCTCAAGAACCGGATTGTTGGGCCTTATTCGTCGCTGTCGCCGCCGCGGTTGCATCAAAGCTCCACACGCCCGGCCCCTCGGGCAGCGCCTGCCAGCCGGCGCCGGCGATCATCGCTGCCACATCGGCTTCGCCCTGCCGCCAGTGCGCAGCCATGGTGGCGCGGCTGAACTCGCGCCCCTTGGCCGCGCCCTGCCACGGCCGGTCGCGATAGATCATCTGCGCCACGATCGCCCGCCGACCGCGTGCCAGCCGATCGAGCAGACGGGCTTCGGTGCTGTCGCGCAATTCGGGCGGCAACTGCGCTGCCAGCCGGGCCCAGGCCTCCCGCGGCCCGTTCAGTTGCGCCTGCGCGGCAGTGGTGAAGCGCGTGCGGCTGGAAAAGCGGATATCGGCAGCGCGCTCCTCCACCTCGGCCAGGCTGTTGGGGCGGCTGCCGCGCGCCGGGAACAGATCGACCTGCACGATGGCAAGTTCTTCTCCGTCATCATCTTCCAGCACATGATCGAGCGGCGTGTTCGATACCAGACCGCCATCCCACCACCAGCAGCCGTCAATCTCGACCGGCGGCAGCCCCGGCGGCAGCGCGCCCGATGCCATCACATGGCGCGCATCCAACCGCTGCCGCGCGGTATCGAAATAACGGAAATTGCCGGTTTCCACGTTCACCGCGCCCACCGCCAGCCGCACCGCCCCGCTGTTCAGCAAATCCCAATCGATCAGCCTGGTCAGCGTATCGGCCAGCGCACTGGTGTCATAACGGGCCACCTGCCCCGGCCACCAATCGGGCCAGATCGGCAGCTGCGGCCGAAAAAAGCCCGGCGCGCCGAACAGCGCCGTGGCCGCCGCAGCCCATTGATGCCGCATCGATCCCGCCAGCGCCCCACCGATGCCTCCATCGCCTATCTCACCATCGCCCAGCCATTCCCACGGCAGATTGCCGGTCACCAGGTCCCAGAAATCCCGCAATCGTTCCAGACGCTGCTCTGGCGGATTGCCGGCGATGATCGCGGCATTGATGGCGCCAATCGAAATGCCGGCCACGAACGACGGGCAATATCCGGCTGCATCCAGCCCGGCAAACACGCCCGCCTGATAACTGCCCAGCGCGCCGCCGCCCTGCAGCACCAGCACGCGGCGGCCGGACATCATGGCGCCACCGCCAGCAATTCCACTTCAAAGATCAATGTCGCGCCCGGCGGGATCAGCGCGCCCGCGCCCTGGCTGCCATAACCCGCCTCCGGCGGCACGATCAGCGTGCGGGTGCCGCCCACTTTCATGCCGGCCACGCCTTCATCCCAGCCGGCGATCACTTCGCCGCCGCCCAGCAGGAACACGAACGGCCGCCCGCCGTCCCGCGAACTGTCGAACTTGCGGCCCTTCATCCCGTCCACCCATGTCCAGCCGGTATAATGCACCGCCACCGTGCGCCCCGGCTCTGCCAGCGCGCCGCTGCCGATCTTCGTGTCGGCGGCGCGGGTGCCGCCGGGCAGCACGGCCACGCTTTGCGCGGCAGCTGCGGTTGCAATCAGGGCGATGGGGGCGATGAGGGCGCGGATCATGGGGCTGATGTCGCGCGGGTTGGGCGCGGGATCAAGCGGGGAATGGAGGCTTCCGTCGGGCGAGAGGAAGGAAGGGGCGCGGCAAAGCCGCGCCGTCGAAGCTGTTCTGCCGGGCTGCGGCCCGGCAGCCAGCCCGGCCGCGCTGGCGCCTGTCGGCGCGCGGCACGCGCGCTCGCGGCGCTGCGCGTTGGTGGGTCCTCCGGGACTTGAACCCGGAACCTACCGCTTAAAAGGCGGTCGCTCTAACCGATTGAGCTAAGGACCCACAGCTCTGCGGCGCCCGGCTTTAGGGCGAAGCAGCCGGCTGTGCAACTGTCTTGCCGTCAATCGCGACACCGGGTGTCGCCACAGCGGCGCCACCGCCAGCAGCGGTTCCAGCACGAAGTGCCGGCGCGCCAGCTGCGGGTGCGGCACCGTCAGCCGGCGGGTGCCGATCCGCTGCTGCCCGGCGGCGATGATATCCAGATCCAGCACCCTGTCGCCCCAGCGCCGCCCGCGCCGGCGGCCGAAATCGCGCTCCATCTGTTGCAGCAGCGACAGCAGCGCCGGCAGCCCGCCGTCCCAGTCCAGCGCGGCCACCGCATTGGCATAGCGGCGCGTGCCCGGCCCCAGCGGCGCGCTGGCGATGATCGGCGATGCGGCCACCACCTGCGGCAGCGCCTCGATTGCCGCGCGTACCACGCCGGCGGGGCGGCCATGGCGGCCGTGGCAGCGGTTCGAACCGATGGCGACAAGGATGATTGCCATATCGGCCGCAGCCCCTACAGGCTTGCGCGATGACTGACGAGCGTTTCCCCGGCACCCCGCCCACCGATTGCGCCCTGTGCCCGCGGCTGGTGGCCTATCGCGCCGAAACCGCCGCCCGCCACCCCGGCTGGTGGAATGCGCCGGCGCCGCCGCTGGGCGATGCCGGCGCATGGCTGGCGATCATCGGCCTGGCGCCGGGCCTGAAAGGCGCCAACCGCACCGGCCGGCCGTTCCATGGCGACGACAGCGGCAAACTGCTGTTTGCCACTCTGGCCGAACTGGGTCTGGCCAGCGAAACGCCGGAAGGCTGGAGCGCGCCGGGCCTGTTCATCACCAACGCCGTGGCCTGCGCGCCGCCTGGCAATCTGCCCGCCACGGACGAGAAGCACGCCTGCCGCCCCTATCTGGCCGCACAACTGGCCGCCCTGCCGCGGCTGAAGGTCGCCGTCGCGCTGGGTGAAACCGCGCATCAGGCGGCGATCAAGGCCATTGGCGGCAAGCTGCCCAAATATCGCTTCGGCCACGGCGCCCAGCACAAATTGCCGTCAGGCGTCATACTGATCGATAGCTATCACCCCAGCCGCCTGAACCTGAACACCGGCACCATCACGGCGCAAATGCTGGGGGACGTGCTGGCGCAGGCGCTGGCATTCAGGGATTGAAGCGGGTTTCCAGCCATTCAACGGCAAAGCGCGTGATGGCGGCCGCCGGCACCAGCACGCAGGATGCATTGCCGACCTGCCCTTGCCGGCCCTGCCCGGTGGCCAGAAATTCGCGGACGATGTCGGCGAAATAATCGTCCTTCAGGCCGTCAACCACCGGGTCGGCCGTGTCAAACTCCTCGATCATCTGCCACTGGCCGCCGATCGGCGCTTCGAAGCGGCGCACATGCTTGCCGGGAATGTCGGCCCGATGTTCGGCATGGTGCAGCAGGCTCATCGCGTCCAACGGCGCGCCGAGCATCAGCACGCTGCCGCCGCTCTGCACCAGCCGGTCAAACGGTGATTTCCGGCCATAGCCATAATCCATGGGATGATCGGCCGCGAACCAATCGGCGCGGGCGCCCAGCGCCGCCACCGACGCGCCGGGATTGCCGCTGCGCCGCGCGCCGGGCGTGGTGCGGATCGCCTCGGCCAGCCAGCCATGATCGCGGCAGGCCCTGGAGCTGTGCGGATCAAACGCCGGGACATGCGGCTTCACGGCATCCGGCAGCCGGCCCTCACCGTCCAGCGCATCCTCATGTTGTTCATCCCAGCTTGTATAGGCCAGCAATGTGCCATTTTCGCCGATGATGCCGCGCAGAGCGGCAATCACACCATCCGCGCCGCCAAGCACGGCGCCAAGACTGCGCAGGCTGGCATGAACCATCACCGCATCGCCGCTGCGCAGGCCCAGCGCCTGCAGGTCATCGGCAATCGCGGCGGCCGTCCAATAGGCGTCCTGACCCAGCCTGACCCGGCGCATCAGATATCCTGCGCAATCCGCCCATAAAGATCGGGCCGGCGATCGCGGAAGAAACCGAAGGCGGCGCGGT
>DAITMD010000131.1:0-6517 GCA_036835345.1 Sandarakinorhabdus sp.
CTTGCCGCCGAGGCGAGTTTTACGGCAATGATTGCCGATCCGCCGGCTTGATTTCAGCAGGTCATGGCCCATATTAAGGCCCTGATCTGGGGATGTCCCGCCAATGTTGCCCACACTCGCCCTGCTCGCCATTCTTTCGGCCAGCCAGTTTGCTGCCGAAGTGCGCGGCGCCGGGCCGAAGCCGGCCGTTGCGCGTCTTGTGGCCGGCGGCGACTGGCCGCGCGTGATCAGCGCAATTCGCGGCGGCGCGGCGGACTGGATTTCGCTCAGCCCTGAAATTGCGCGCGGTGCCGAAGCGGCGCAGGCGGCGGAATTGACCTCGGCGCTGGCGGCAGCACTGGCGCGCGCGCCATCGGATGTACTGGCCGTGGCGGATCTCAGGCGTTCGCCGGTAATGGGCGTGCAGGCGATCTGCGGCGCGCCGGCGGGCAGCCATGGTGCGGGCGGACGCGCCGCCTATCTGGCCGAAGCGCGCGAGGCGGTGGAATTGCTGCCCGATGTGGCCGCCGTCGGCCGGGCCAAGGCGGCGTGTCTCAAGGAACTGGCGCTGGCTGCGCGCTGATTGCCGGCCGCCGTGCCGCCCACAGACAGGCACCGGCGATGATCGCTGCCCCCAGCAGCGTGGTCCATGCCACCGCTTCATCGAAGAACATCCAGCCCAGCAGCGCCGCCCACGGCAGGCCGCTGAACTCCATCACCGCCGAAGCCTGTGCTTCAAGGTGAACATAGCCGCGCGCCAGCAGCTGCACGCCGATATTGCCGATGATGCCGGTGGCCACCATCAGGGCGATATCGCTGCTGTCCATCGCCGTGCCGGTGAACAGTGCCGGTGCCAGCAGCACCGCCGGCACCGCAGCGCCCAGCAGCGTGATGACGGTGGCGCCATCGGCAGCGGCGCGGGCGCGCAGCACCAGCGCCGCCAGCGCATAGAGCAGCGCCGCGCCCACCGCCGCCAGCACCGCCAGCAGGCGCGTTCCGGCCAGATCGGGCACGCCGCCGGCCGCCACCACCACGCCGACAAAGCCGATCAGCCCGGCGATGACAAAGCGCGGCTGCATCTTCTCTTTCAGGAACAGCGCGGCCAGCGGCGGCACCAGCAGCGGGCCGACAAAGGCCAGGGTGAGCGCCAGCGCCAGATGCAGCTGCGTGAGCGCCCAGAAGAACAGCAGCGCCATCGCCGCGATCAGCGCGCCGCGCAGCAGATGGGCGCGCCAGCCGCCGGGGGCAAGGGCAGGGCGGCCCTGCCACTGCCACACCGCCAGCGCGATCAGCGCGCCGCTGCCATAGCGGCCAAAGGTGGTGAGCGGCGCACCGTGGCGCAGCGCCAGATATTTCACCAGCGCATCCATGATGCACAGCGCGCCGATGCCGGCAGCGACCTGAACATAGGCGACAAGATTGCTGCGGCGGGCCATGCGGCGGCCTTACCCGCCGGGGCGGATGCCGTCTAGCGCGCCAGTTCCCGCATCAGTTTCGCCGCCAGATAGAGCCGGCGCGGAATGGCATCGATCACCACATATTCCTCGGCGCTGCTGTGATAGCCAAAGCCGGGCAGGCCCAGCGCTTCGAGCACAGGCACGCCGGCCCGGGCGGCAAAGCCCGCATCCGTCCCGCCGCCGGAGCGCGGCAGCACGAACAGATCCGGCCCGCCGGCTTCCTGATAGATGCTGCGCGCCCGGTCGATCAGGCGAAGGCTGGCCGCATCGGCGGTGAAGGCCGGGCGGTTGATCTGCACATCCACGCTCACCTTCACGCCCGGCACCGATGGCGTGGCCAGCCGGCGCTTCATCTCGGTCTCGAAGGCCCGCACCCGTTCATCGCTGATGTCGCGCAGATCGCCGATCAGGGTGATGTCATCGGGGATCATGTTGCGGGCGCCGCCGTCCTGCTCCACCTGGGTCCAGTTGAAGCGGCGCTTGCCCTGGCCTTCGTCCATATCCTTGGTCACGGCGATCACATGCGCGGCCTCCACCAGCGCATTGTTGCCCTGTTCGGGGCTGTTGCCGGCGTGGGCGGCCTTGCCTTCGATCTTCACGAACACGCTGTTGGTGCCCGATGTGCCGGCGATCAGCCCTTCCAGCGGCACCGCCAGCGTGGGTTCGAAGCTCAAGACCGCCTTTTGGCCGCGCGCCAGCTCGGTGATCAGATCGCCGGAGCCGAGCGAGCCAATCT
Organism: Sandarakinorhabdus sp.; assembly: GCA_036835345.1. Classification (GTDB taxonomy): domain Bacteria; phylum Pseudomonadota; class Alphaproteobacteria; order Sphingomonadales; family Sphingomonadaceae; genus Sandarakinorhabdus. The sequence goes on from DAITMD010000131.1 coordinate 2,173, forward strand.
CCTCGTCGGTGTTGAACGCCACGGTGATCTGGCCATAATCGGCGGGCTTGAGCAGTTTCAGCGCCGACAGGATGACGGCGATGCCGCTCTTGTCGTCGGCGATGCCGGGGCCATAGGCCTTGCCGCCTTCCACCCGCCACGGCGATTCCGCCAGCTGGCCGCGCTCATACACCGTGTCCATGTGGCTGAGCAGCAGCAGCTTGCCCTTGCCGGTGCCGGTCAAGCGGCCAACGATGATATCGCCGCGCGTGCCTTCCTTGCCCTTCATGCGCTCCACGGCAGCGCCGCGCGCCTGCAGTTCATCGGCCAGCAGATTGCCGATGCTCACCAGCCCTTCGGTGTCGTAACTGCCGCTTTCGATCTTCACCAGCCGCTCCAGCGTGGCCAGCGTGGCGGGCGCTTCGGCGGTGGCAGCCTTCAGCAGTGCGGCATCGGTCTTGCCCACCTTCACCGGCGGCGGCATCTTCATGCCCGGCGGCAGCTGCGCCATAACCGGCGTGGCGGCGAGCAGGCTCAAGGTGAGCATCGTGGTGCGGATCATCATCTTTTCCCTGCAATCCTTTGCCCGGAAGTCCAGCCGTTGATGGCAGCGTATAGCGCGCGCGGCTTGCCTGCCAGTTGAAACAGCGCAAAGGCCTGGCTGCCACCGTGAGTTTCGATCAGGAGAAACACGCCGGATCGGGTCTGCCGGAGGGCTGCGGCGCTGATATCGGCCCAGTCATGCAGCGTGCCATCCAGCCACAACTGGCGTTGGCCCAGGATCGCAAAGGGCCAGCGCCGCTGCCGCCACGGCGCGCGCAGCCACAAAATGGGCAGCAGCAAGGATGCCGGCAGCGCCACCAGCACCATGCCAACCACACAAGCGCCTGCCATCAGCATCATCAGAGTATCCCCGGCGGCGCGGGCATCTGCCGCGGCGGCGATCAGCAGCGGGATGCCAATGGGCAGCAGCGCCAGAGCCAGAGCAGCGGCAAGCAGCCCGAACACTGTGGCAAGGGCCAGCCGCGCCGGTGAGCGATGAAAGGTCTGCCCGGCCGGCAATTGCGGCGGCAGCGGCGCGGGGGATATGCTGGTCAGCGCCAGGGCCGGCAGCAGGACGCCCGCCAACGGCACACCAGCAAACGCCCAGCCGACGGAAGCACTGCCGGCAGCAACAAGCAGCACACTCGCCGCGATGCCGGCCAGCAGCCACAGCAGGAACGCTGCCGCCGCCAGCCAGCTTCGCCAGCCCAGCGCGCTCATGCGGTTTCGTCGAACAATTCCCGGCCGATCAGATAGCGGCGAATTTCAGACGTGCCGGCGCCGATTTCATACAGCTTGGCATCGCGCAGCAGGCGGCCGGTGGGATAATCGTTGATATAGCCGTTGCCGCCCAGGCACTGGATCGCCTCCAATGCCATCCAGGTGGCCTTTTCGGCGCTGTAGAGGATGCAGCCGGCGGCGTCCTTGCGGGTGGTTTCGCCGCGATCACAGGCCTGCGCCACGGCATAGGTGTAGGCGCGGGCGGTGGATAGCGCGACATACATGTCGGCCAATTTGCCCTGCATCAGCTGGAACTGGCCGATGGGTTGGCCGAACTGCTGGCGATCGTGAACATAGGGCACCACCACATCCATGCAGGCCTGCATGATGCCCAGCGGGCCGCCGGACAGCACCACACGTTCGTAGTCCAGCCCCGACATCAGCACGCGCGCGCCATTGCCCACGCCGCCCAGCACATTGGCGGCCGGCACCTCGCAATCCTCGAACAGCAGCTCGCATGTGTCGCTGCCGCGCATGCCCAGCTTGTCGAGCTTTTGCGCGGTGGAAAAGCCCTTCATGCCCTTTTCGATCAGGAAGGCAGTGACGCCCTTTGGCCCGGCATCGGGATCGGTCTTGGCATAGACCACCAGCGTTTCGGCGTGCGGCCCGTTGGTGATCCACATCTTGTTGCCATTCAGCACATAGGCGTCGTTGCCTTTGGCTTCGGCGCGCAGCTTCATGCCGATCACATCGCTGCCGGCACCGGGTTCGGACATGGCAAGGCTGCCGACATGGTCGCCGCTGATCAGGGCGGGCAGGTGGCGCGCCTTCTGCTCGGCCGTGCCCCAGCGGGCGATCTGGTTGATGCACAAATTGGTGTGCGCGCCATAGGACAGGCCCACGCTGGCCGAGGCGCGCGACAGTTCCTCCACCACCACGACATGCGCCAGATAGCCAAGGCCGGCGCCGCCATCGGCTTCGGGAACGGTGATGCCGTGCAGGCCCAGCGCGCCCAATTTCGGCCACAGGTCGCGCGGGAAGAGATTGCTCTGATCGATTTCGGCGGCGCGCGGGGCGATTTCCGCATCGGCAAAGGCGCGCACGGTGTCGCGCAGCATGTCGATTGTTTCGCCGTGGTCGAAACGCAGCTGGCTGAGCATGATCCAAGTCCTGAAGGGGGCGGTTGGGGCCGTTTTAGGCGCTGGCGCCGTGCGCGGGAAGGGGCTTGTATCAGCCAAGCAATAATGATGTTGACGCATAGAAACATTGCGTATACACAACGAATCATGATGATGAACAATGAACCTCTTGAGCTGCACAACCGCCTCGCGCTGTTTCGCGCCGAGGCCGGGCTGTCGCGCAAGGATCTGGCCGAACAGGTGGGCATCAATCCGCAGACGATCGGCTTTCTGGAGCGCGGCCAATATGGCCCCAGCCTGGAACTGGGCCTGAAACTGGCCCGGGTGTTTGGTGTGCCGGTGGAGGCGCTGTTCAGCCTGGAACCGTTCGCGCCGCTGGCGGAGTCGCTCGCCGCGCCGCGCCTGATCGAGGGAGGACGCCGATGAGTGCGACACCCAGAAAGCCGACATGGTTGCCGCGCTGGTTTGATCATGTGCCAGCAGGCGATGTTCGCGCAATGTCCGTGGCCGCTGGTATCTGCATCCTGATTGGGTGCGTTGGACCATTGTTCGATCCGGTCGATCGGCCTGGCTCCAGTTGGTTTGTCTTTCGGAGCCTTGGCTTCATGTTTGCGTCCTTCATCGCAGGCGGGACGCGCGGTTGGCGCGCGGCCATGCCCGGAGAACTTGATGAACGCGAACGTGCCGAACGGGCACGGGTATTGTCGATCAGCTATGCTGCGATGGGGCTGATCATGGCCGTCGGCTTTTTGTGGGTGACGGCCAGCGCCCTGGGCATGGTCGCCTTGCCCAGTCCTCATGACGCCGGCTGGCTGTTTGGCGGAATGTTCTGGTTGCACCTGATGCTGCCCGGCACCATCCTGGCCTGGCGTGACAGCAATGGTGAAGATGAGGAGTGAGTGATGGAGCAAACAAATCCCATGCACGCCCCGCTCAAGCTCAGCCGGCGCAGCGCGCGCATCCTGTCGGTTCTGGTGCTGGCCGGGCTGGTCATCGGCTATCTGGGCGGGGCTATCTTCATCGGGCCCGATGGCGATCCGCTGCTTGCCTTCATCCTGCTGCGACTGACCGGCTTGCTCAGTGCGCTGGCGCTGTTCATCGAAGCGCGGGGGCAGCTGAGTCAGGCCAGTGATGCCATGCTCGACGAACGGGAACGGATGGTGCGGGACAAGGCCTATGTTGGCACCCACCAGATCATGGTGACAGCGATGTTCGGCTTTTTCCTGTGGTCGATCATCGCCAAGTTGATCGATGGCTGGATGCCGGGGCAGGCGCAGGCGCTGGATTTGCTCAGCGGCTTTGCCATTAGTTCGCTGGCGTTGCCGGCAATCATCATCGCCTGGCGCGAACCGCCGGCGATGGATGAGGCCTGATCAGACGATTTCCACCAGCAACATCCCGTCAGCCACCTGATCGCCCACCGCCACATGCACGCTCTTCACCGTGCCGGCGCTGCGGGCGGTAAGGCGGTGTTCCATCTTCATCGCTTCCAGCACCAGCAGCCGGTCGCCCTCAGCCACGGACTGTCCGGCCGACACATCTACCGCCAGCACCCGGCCGGGCATGGGCGCCTTCATGTCGGCACTGCCGCCGGCGCTATCGGCTACCCTCGGCGGGCGGGTGCCCAGCCGCCACATCTGCCCGGCCAGCCGCACCTCCACCGCGGCCTTGTGCGGCACCACGGTGGCGGGCAGCGCGGTGCCGGCCATATCCATCCGCACGCCATAGTCGCCGGCGCGGGCGGCGTTGATCTCGCCAACGCCGGCCAGCCCGCCGATGCGCCAGCGGTCGTGGCCCACCCGGCGCAGGCTGATACTGTGCGCCACATCCTGCCACCACAGCTGCACGATGGTTTCGGTGGGCAGGTTGAGGCGAACGGGCAGCTGCGCGAACAGCGTGGCCGGCGCCTTGCCATCCGGCAGGCCCAGCCCAAGCGCGGCGGCCAGCAGCACCGGCGGCGGGCA
>DAITMD010000132.1:0-6469 GCA_036835345.1 Sandarakinorhabdus sp.
ACATCACCGGCCTGCATCTGGGCAAGGTGGCGCTGATCACCGGCGGTTCGGCCGGCATTGGCGGCGCACTGGCACGGCTGCTGGCGCTGGCCGGGGCGAAGGTGATGATGGTGGCGCGGCGGGCAAGCGAACTTGATGCCGCGCGCGAGCGGATCGTGGGCGAATTGCAGGACATCGGCTTTGCCGGCGTCGATCGCCGGGTGCGCACGCTCGCCGGGGTGGATGTGGCCGATATGGCGTCGCTCAGGCGTGCTGTCGATGAAACGCTGAAGGCCTTTGGTCGCATTGATTATCTGATCAACAATGCCGGGATTTCCGGTGCGGAGGAAATGGCGGTGGACATGGGCGTGGACGCCTTCCGCCACACGCAGTTCGCCAACCTGATTTCCAACTATGCGCTGATGCAGATGGTGGTGCCATTGATGCGGGCGCAGGGGTCAGGCTATATCCTGAATGTTTCCAGCTATTTCGGTGGGGAGAAATTCCTTGCTGTGTCATACCCCAATCGCACCGATTATGCCGTGTCCAAGGCCGGGCAGCGGGCGATGGTGGAATCGATGGCGCGCCATCTTGGCCCGCAGATCCAGATCAACGCCATCGCGCCCGGCCCGGTGGATGGCGACCGACTGGCCGGGCTGGGCGGCAAGCCTGGCCTGTTCGATCGGCGCGGGCGGCTGATTCTGGAGAACAAGCGGCTGAACGCCGTGCACGCGGCGGTGATCAAATCGGTGCGCGGCGGCGCGCCGGTGGCGCAATTGCTGTCCCGCCTGTCGCGTAATGACAGTGTGCAGCTCTCCCATGACAAATCGAACCCGCAGCCGCTGCGCGATCTGGCGCTGGCCTGCGCGCGCGAGGGCGATGAGCGCTGCTGCTGGGATCGCTACATCCTCACGCCGCCGCTGGCGGCCAAGCTGCTGCGGCGGCTGCGGCTGGGCGGCTGGCTGATCGGCACCGATTGGCAGACCCGCGACGAGGGCGACTGGCTGCTGCGCGTGCCGCCCGATGATGTGCCGTGGCTGCCGGTGGCGCAGATCGGCCGCGAAGCCGCCAAGGTGCGCGGCGGGGTGCTGTCACAGCTGCATCTGGGCAAGATGCCGACCGAGACGGAAGTGGCACAGGCGACGGTGTTCTTCCTCGCTGACCGGGCGGTTTCCGGCGAGACGTTCATGCCGTCGGGCGGCCTGAACGTCGAACGCTCGCACAGCGAACGCGAGCTGTTTGGCAGCCCCAAGGCCGAGCGGCTGGTGCAGATGGGCGGCAAGACAGTGTGGCTGGTGGGCGAACATCTGGCCGATTATCTGGGCGCGGCGGCGCAGGGCTTCCTGGATTGCGATGTGGCGCGGGTGGTGTTGATCACCGCCAGCTTGGCGGGGGCCGAGGCAATCCGCAGCCATATCGGCGGTGGCAGGGACCGGGTAGAAAGCCTTGTTATCGATGGCGATATAGAAGCCGCGCTGGATGGTGCGCTGGCGAAATGGGGGCAGCCGACCAGCATCGTCTCCACGCCGCTGGCGCCGCTGCCGGACCGGCTGTTCGATGGCGATCAGCCGCTGGACGGCGCCGGCTTTGCCGAGGTGGTCGAGCAGAATCTGACGCATCATTTCCGCATCGCCCGCAAGGTGTCGCTGTTCGATGATTGCCAGCTGGTGCTGGTCTCGCCGGATGTTCCGATGGGGGAGGGCGGCAAGGGCGCCTTTGCGCTGGCCAATTTCGTTAAGACCACGCTGCATGCCTTCACCGCAACGATTGCGGTGGAAAATGAACGGCTTGTGCACGAAGTGGCGGTCAACCAGATCAACCTGACGCGGCGAGTGCGGTCCGAAGAGCCGCGCAGCGCCGAGGAACATCTGGAAGAGGTGCGCCGCTTTGCCCGCGCCGTGCTGCTGGCAGGCGCGCCGCTGCCCGATGCCGAGGACAGCCGCTATCGCAGCCGCATCTACCGCGGCATGTCGTTGACAGTCTGAAGGTTTCTCAGCGGGCCAGGCGCTGCTCGACAGCGGCCCACAAGCCGGCGATGGCGCGGGCGGCCGGGCTGGCGGAACCGGCCAGAACCGGCTCGCGGCGCGCTGCCATCGCTTCGACTGCGGCGGCATAGGGGATCACCAGCCAATCCGGCTGGGCGGCCAGCGCTGCCTTGTGCAGCGATTTGCGGCGATCAGCCATGGAGAACACCGGCATGACCGGCGGCGGCGATTTCATTTCGGCGGCCAGATGCGCCTGAAACTGATCAAGGGCGCGGTTGGAGAGCGGCGAGGGGATCACCGGCACCAGGATCAGATCGGCAGCGCGAAACATCTGATCGGCCAGTTCGGTGAGGCCCGGCGGACAATCGAGGATGACACGATCATAGCGCGATTCCAGTGGCTTGAGCGCCTTTCTAAGCCGCTTTTCACTGTCATCACCGGCCAGATCCACTTCCAGCCGGCGCAGCGATCGGTCGGCGGCCAGCACGTCGAGCCCGGGCCAGGCCGAGGGCTGGATGAGATCGGCCAGATCGGCGGTCCCCAGGCTCTTGCGGGCCTTGGCGCCGGATTTTGGCTCAACGCCCAGCAACCAGCCGGATGCGCCCTGCGCGTCGAGATCCCAGAGCAGGGTGCGCCGTCCGGACCGGGTGGCGGCGGCATGGGCCAGGCTGACGGCCAGCGTGGATTTGCCGACCCCGCCTTTTGCACTGAACAGGGCAAGAACGCGCACCGCCGGCCCTCAGGCCGCAAGCGCGGCGGCAAGCCGATCGCGAATGGCAATCAGGGCCGCACGCTGGCCAGCGGTATCGGCCGCGCGTGATGTGCCGGTTGCCGCCGGTGGCAGGCTGGTAGCCGCTTGTGGCGAAAGCGGGGCCGCGCGCGGCGAATGCGCTGCACCGGCACCGGCCTTGCTGCTCAGCGCCAGCTGCGCGCCGCGGATCGTCATGCCCCGATCATGCAGCAGGCTGCGGATCTGCCGCAAAAGCGCCATGTCACTTGGCCGGTAATAGCGGCGGCCGCCGGCGCGCTTCAAGGGCTGCAGCTGCGTGAAGCGCGTTTCCCAGAAGCGCAGCACATGGGCCGGCACGCCGATTTCCTCGGCGGCTTCCGAAATGGTGCGGAAGGCGTTGTCCGATTTGTCGGCCACGCCGCGATCCTGATTGCGGCTCAGCGGCGGCCGCGCGGACGATTGATCGCCTCACGCAGCAACTGGCTGGGCCGGAAGGTGAGCACGGTGCGCGGTTCGATCGGCACTTCCACGCCGGTCTTGGGGTTGCGGCCGATGCGCAGGCCCTTGGAGCGCAGCACGAAGCTGCCGAAGCCGGAAATCTTGACGTTGCTGCCGCCCAGCAAGGCATCGCCGATGCGGCCCAGCACCTGTTCAACCAGATTGGCCGATTCGGTGCGCGACAGCCCGATTTCGCGGTGAACGGCGTCGGCCAGATCGGCCCGCGTCACGCTGCCTGCGCTCATGCTCCCCTGATGTTCAGCCATTGCCGTCCCCCCCTGAAATCGCAACCCTGCGATGTGACCCGAATTTCAACACGCTGTTCGGTACAGAATGTCGCAGCCTATTCCAATTGCAGTCGCTGATGCAACTGCTGGCCTTATCTGCTGGATTTTACGCCGTTTTGATCGATTCGCCACCGCTTATTGCAATGGCTGCCGGTTGTTACCAGCGCACCGCCGCAGCGCCCCAGGTGAAGCCGCCGCCCATGGCTTCCAGCAGCAGCAGCTGGCCCGGCTGCACCCGGCCATCGCGCACGGCCACGTCCAGCGCCAGCGGCACCGATGCCGCCGACGTGTTGGCATGGCGGTCAACCGTGACCACCACCTGGCGCGGATCGAGGCCGAGCTTCTTTGCCGTGGCCTCCAGAATCCGCAGATTGGCCTGATGCGGGATCACCCAGTCCACATCCGCCGGCTGCAGAGACGCCGCCTCAAGAACTTCGCCCATCACACTGGAAAGATTGGTCACCGCGTGGCGGAACACTTCCTTGCCCTTCATCCGAAGATGGCCGGTGGTGCCGGTGGAGCCGGGCCCGCCATCGACGAACAGCAGATCATTGTAGCGTCCGTCGCTGTGCAGCCGGCTGGCCAGCATGCCGCGATCGCTGGTGGTGCCGGGCTGCATCCGGGCTTCCAGCACCACGGCACCGGCGCCATCGCCAAACAGCACGGCGGTCGCGCGGTCTTCCCAATCGAGCAGGCGGGAGAATGTTTCGGCACCGATCACCAGCGCGCGGTGGTGCCCGCCGCCGCGCAGCAGCGCATCGGCCACGGTGAGCGCATAGAGAAAGCCCGAGCAGACCGCGCCGACATCGAAGGCAACGCCGTGCACCATGCCCAATTTGTGCTGGATCACCGTGGCCACCGCGGGGAAGGTCTGATCCGGTGTGGCGGTGGCGACCACGATCAGATCGATATCGGCCGGGGTCAGCCCGGCGGCGTCCAGCGCACGGCGGGCGGCGGCCAAGCCCAGATCGCTGGTGAACTCGTTTGCAGCCGCGATATGGCGCTGCCGGATACCGGTGCGCTCCACGATCCATTCATCGGATGTGTCGAGCCGGGCGGCCAGATCATCATTGCTCAGGATGGTTTGCGGCAGATAGCTGCCGGTGCCGATGATGACGGAGCGGCGGCAAGGCTGCGGGGCGGTCATGCCGCGCCCGGTTCCAGACTGGCCTCAAGCTTGGCGGCTTCGATGGCGGCCAGGCTCATGTCCACGCCGGAAAGATCGGCGCTGATGCGGCGGTTCACATCATCGCGCACCAGATCATGGGCAACGCCGATGGCATTGGCGAGGCCGCGCGCGTTGGCGCTGCCATGGCTTTTCACCACGATGCCGTTGAGGCCCAGGAACACCGCGCCGTTGTGGGCGTTGGGATCCAGATGGGCGCGCAGCGATTCCAGCGCGCCGCGCGCGATGAAATAGCCCAGCTTGCCCCAGAACGACGAGCGGAAGGCGTTGCCCAGCAGGCCGGTGACCAGCCGGCTGGTGCCTTCCACGGTTTTCAGCGCGATGTTTCCGGAAAATCCGTCGGTCACCACCACGTCGATATCGCCCTGGCCGATCTTGTCACCTTCGCAAAAGCCGGTGAACTGCATCGGCAGCGAGGCACCGCGCAGGATGGTGGCAGCGGCGCGGATTTCGCCGGTGCCCTTCAATTCTTCCTCGCCGATGTTGAGCAGGGCGACGCGCGGCTGCTCCAGCCCCAGCACGGTGCGCGCAAAGGCCGCGCCCATCACGGCGAACTGCACCAGGTTGGTGGCATCACATTCGGTGTTGGCGCCCAGATCGAGCATCACCGATTCGGATTTCAGCGTTGGCAAGGTGGCGGCCAGCGCCGGCCGGTCGATGCCTTTCATGGTTCTGAGGCCGAACAGCGCGATCGCCATCAGCGCACCGGTGTTGCCGGCCGAAACGGCGGCATGGGCCTCGCCCTGTTTCACGGCATCGATGGCCATGCCCATGGAGGTGGTGCGGGCGCGGCGCAGCACCTGGCTGGGCTTGTCGGCCATGCGCACCACGTCTTCGCTGTGGACGATGCGGGCGCGCGCCGTCAGCCGCGGCCAGCGCTTCAGTTCGGCGGCGATCTCGGCTTCGCGGCCGAACAGGATGAACGACAGGCCGGGATAGCGTTCGGCAGCAATATCGGCGGCGGCAATGGCTTCGGCGGCCCCGGCATCGCCGCTCATCACGTCGAGTGCGACGACCGGTTCCCGGTTGGCTTGGGCTGTCATCAGGCGAAGGCCAGCCGGGCCAGGCGTCAGGCTTCGACGGCGACGACTTCGCGGCCGTTGTAGAAACCGCAGGCTCCGCACATATTGTGCGGCAGCTTCAGCTCACCGCAGTTCGGGCATTCCTGAAAGGCCACGGCAGTCAGCGCGTGGTGGCTGCGGCGCATGTTGCGGCGTGACGGCGAAGTTTTGCGCTTGGGAACGGCCATGAGGCACCTTAATCCATCAATCTTGGGTCGAGCGGTGTTGCCCCCCATGGCAGACCCTGTGTTGCGGCCACACGAAGATGGCCGGGCCGTGCCCCGGAAGACGAACGAAGAGGGCGCGTATAAGTGATTTTCGCGTCCATGCAAGTCTTGATGTCCCGGCCGGGCGGCAAGGCCGGCGGTGGACGGCCTTGAAATAGCCTCTCGCTTGGGATGGCTGCAATCGGCTAACAAGCAATGTGCTTGTTTCGCTGGCCATTACCAACGTCGTGCTGATCGAGGCGCTGACCATCGGCTTTGCGCCGGGGCTGACCGTGCTGACCGGCGAAACCGGGGCAGGCAAGTCCATATTGCTGGACGCGCTGGGGCTGGTGCTGGGATCGCGCGCCGATGCCGCGCTGGTGCGGGCCGGGGCAGACAGCGCGCGGGTGGTGGCGGAATTCGAGGTTGGGGCCTATCATCCGGCACGGGCGCTGCTGGCCGAGGCGGAGCTGGCGGGTGACGACGTGATCATCCTGCGCCGGCAGGTGAAGGCCGATGGCGGCAGCCGGGCGTTCG
>DAITMD010000133.1:0-6440 GCA_036835345.1 Sandarakinorhabdus sp.
ACGATTTTCATCGATGCCGGCACGAACAGCACCTCGCGCAGCAGCGGCTCGATGGGCACGCCCCGCAAAGGTGCGGACGCCGCCGCCTCGCTGTAACTATCGGCAATGTGCGCATAGACATCCTTCACGTGCACCATGCCGATGATATTGTCCCGGTCCCCGCGCCACACCGGTATCCGGCTGTGCCCGGCCTCGCGGAACAGCGCGACCAGCGCGGCAAAGCCCTGATCAATATCGAACATCACCATGTCGCTGCGCGGCACGGCGATATCCCCGGCGCTGGCTTCGCCCAGATGCAGCATGTTGCGCAGCATGGCGCGTTCTACCGGGCCCAGATCGCTGCCGGCGGTGCCCTGCGGCGCCGCATCGCCGTCGGCCTCGGCCTCGTCGATGGCTTCTTCCAGGCTTTCGCGCAGGGTTGGTTCGGTGCTGCGGCCGAACAGACCGCGCAACTGCCGGACCCAGCGGCCGCTGCGCAATCGCGCAAGGCTTTCGCTGCTACTGTCGCCTTCTGGCATGGTCAGGCTTCATCCTTCATAGGGGTCGGGCAGTCCAAGCGCCGCACAGGCCGCGCGTTCCAGCGCCTCCATGTGATTGGCTTCAGACTCACCCGCCTCATGGTCATAGGCTAACAGGTGCAGGGTGCCGTGGACAATCAGGTGCTGGCAATAGGCCGCAACCGGCCAGCCTTTCGCCGCAGCTTCGCCGATCACGGTGTCGGCCGCCATCACCAGATCGCCCAGCAGCACTTCGCCGTCATCGCTGTTGGCCAGCCCCACCAGCATGTCGGGCGCCAGCATCGGGAACGACAATATGTTGGTCGGCTTGTCCTTGCCGCGATACTGCTGGTTGAGGCCGTGGACTTCGGCATCGTCGGTCAGGCGCACTGCCACTTCCACCGCCATCGGCGCATCGGCCAGATCGGCGTGCGGCGTTTCGGCCAGCGCCGCCGCCACGGCCGCCCGCGCCAGTGCCGGCCAATCCGGGCCGGTGGGCCAATCGCCGGCCACCACATCGGTTTCCACCACCAGCATCAGGCGTCCTTTGGCGGCCCTTCATAGGCGTCCACGATGCGGCCCACGATCGGGTGACGCACCACTTCCCTGGCGGAAAAGCGCAGCGTGGCGATGCCCTCCACCCCGTCAAGCCGCTTCACCGCATCGTGCAGGCCCGATGCGCCGGGGGTGGGCAGATCCACCTGGTTGGGATCGCCGCAGACCACCATGCGGCTGCGTTCGCCAAAGCGGGTCAGGAACATCTTCATCTGCAGCGGCGTGGTGTTCTGCGCTTCGTCGAGGATGATGAAGGCATTGTTCAGCGTGCGCCCGCGCATGAAGGCGATGGGCGCAATCTCGATCTCGCCAGAGGCCAGCCGCCGCTCCACCTGTTCGGCGGGCAGCATGTCATAAAGCGCGTCGTAAAGCGGCCGCAGATAGGGATCGACCTTCTCCTTCATGTCGCCGGGCAGAAATCCCAGCCGCTCGCCAGCCTCCACCGCCGGGCGCGACAGGATCAGCCGGTCCACCGATCCGGAAATCAGCTGGCTCACCGCCTGCGCCACTGCCAGATAGGTCTTTCCGGTGCCTGCCGGCCCCAGCGCGAAGATGATATCGTTGCTGCCCAGCGCTTCGATATAGCGCACCTGGGTGGGAGACCGCGCCACGATGGTCTTGCGGCGGGTGCGAATCGCCGCGGTCGCTGCCGGGCCGCCGCCATCGGATCGCACCAGTCCTTCCAGCGACGGGTCGGCCGCGATGGCCACCGCGCCCACCACATCGCCGGTATCGATCTGCTCGCCCTTCAGCAGGCGGGTGTACAGCACGGTCAGCACGTCACGGGCGCGGGCGGCAGCATCGGCTTCGCCTTCCACGATTACGCGGTTGCCGCGCGCGCTGATATACACGCCCAGCTGGCCTTCCAGCGCGATCAGATTCTGATCATATTGCCCGAACAGCGGCCCCAGCAGCTGCACCTTGTCAAAGGCGATCTCCAGCTTGACACGATCGGTGGCGGCAGGCGCGCCGCGCTGGGGCTTTTTGGACATCAGGCAGCAACGCTTTCGCTGGAGGAGACGGCGATGGTTTCAACACTGTTGGGCATGGCGCCGGTGATTTCCACGTCCACGATATCGCCGATCCGCGCACCGGGGATGCTTACCACCGCCGATTGCAACCACGGCGTTTTGCCGATCAACTGGCCCGGCTTGCGGCCCGGCCGTTCCAGCAGCACCTTGCAGCGCCGGCCAACTGTGCCCTGATTGAAGGCCAGGCTGCCTGCGGTGATGGCGGTCTGCAGGCGGGCGAGGCGTTCGTCCTTCACCTCTTCCGGCACCTGATCGGCCATGGCGGCCGCCGGCGTGCCGGGGCGGATGCTGTATTTGAAGCTGTACGCTGCCGCATAACGCACCTCGCGCACGATGCTCAGCGTGTCCTCGAAATCGGCGTCGGTCTCACCGGGGAAACCGACGATGAAATCCCCCGACAGCGCAATATCCGGGCGGGCGTCGCGCAGCCGGGCCAGCGTGGCCAGATAGCTCTCGCGAGTGTGGGCGCGGTTCATCGCCTTCAGCACCCGGCTGCTGCCCGATTGCACCGGCAGATGCAGATAGGGCATCAACTTTTCCACCTCCACATGGGCGGCGATCAGATCATCGGCCATGTCGCGCGGGTGGCTGGTGGTGTAACGGATGCGTTCCAGCCCATCGATGGCGGCAATCTGCCGGATCAGCCCGGCAAGTGAGACATCGCCGCCCCGATCGCGATAGGCATTCACATTCTGGCCCAGCAGGGTGATTTCCCGCACCCCGCGCCCGGCCAGCGCCTGCGCTTCGGCCAGCAGGTCCGCCGCCGGCCGGCTGGTTTCCGGGCCGCGCGTATAGGGCACCACGCAGAAGGTGCAGAATTTGTCACAGCCCTCCTGCACAGTCAGAAAGGCGGTGGCCTGATGTGTGCGCCGTGCCGGCAGCGCGCCAAACTTGGTCTCGGCCGGCATATCGATATCCAGTGCCCGGCCAGTGGCGGCCTGTTTCAACAGATCGGGCAGGCGGTGATAGGCCAGCGGGCCAACGATCACGTCCACATCCGGCGCACGCACGGCGATTTCCGCGCCTTCGGCCTGCGCCACGCAGCCGGCCGCCACGATCACCGGCCGGCTGCCATCGGCGCGCGGGCGGCGCAGGCGGCCGATATCGGAATAGAGCTTTTCGGCGGCACGTTCGCGGATGTGGCAGGTATTGAGCACCACGATGTCCGCCGCCTCCGGAGTGTCGGCGGCTTCCATGCCTTCAGCGCCTAGCAGATCGCCCATGCGCTCACTGTCATAGACGTTCATCTGGCAGCCGAAGGATTTGACATGATAGCGCTGCGGGCGAGTGGGGGGCGTCACGTGGGGTTCGGGCTCCGGCTGGTCCACCTGTCCATAACGGCTTTGATGGCGGCGGTCATCCGCCTTCACGACGTGCCGGCCGGATGACCGCGCATCAATTGGCGATAACCCGTCAATATGGTGTGATGGCAGTGCCGCGCCAGCGCCTTGCGATCGGCAAATGCCGCCGGAACCAGCGGCGGATGAAAGATGATGTCGGCCGTTACCCGCCCCAGCGCGATGAAACCCAGCGCGTGCGGCGCAAGTTCGGTGCTGCCCACCCAGGCGATATCCGGCAGGTGGCGGCGTGTCACCGGCAGGCCGTTGATGCGCGTATAGGCGATGGTGACCGGCTGCACGGTCAGGCCCGGCACATCCTCCACCACGGAAAACAGCGCCGATTTGAACGGCAGCACGCCGGTGCCATCACTGTTGGTGCCTTCCGGGAACAGGATGATCGAACCGCCGGCGCGCAGCCGCTCGGCAATCTCGTTCTTCTGCGCCGCCGTACTGCTGCGCTGGTCCCGCGCGACATAAACCGTGTGGGCAAAGCTCGCCAGCCAGCCCACCGGGCCCCACCCGGCCACATCGGCCTTGGCCACGAAGCTGCCGCGGATCCGTGCGCCCAGCACCGGAATGTCTGACCAGCTCAGGTGATTGGCGACAAACAGCACCGGCCCGGCCCGCTGCGGCTGGCCATGGGTGCGGATACGCACTCCCATCGCCCGCGACAGGCCGCGATGAAACCAGATCGGCAGATAGGGGCGATTGTTCAGCGTGATGGCGCGCAGCAGCAGTTCGGCAGGCAGGGTGGCGGCGGCGGTGGCGGCGGCACCCATGGCGGTGCGCATCGCTGCAAACCGGCGCTGCGCCGGCGGCCTGCGCTGCGCCAGGGTCATCGCGCTGCTTTCATCGCGCCGGGCTCATCGCGGCCGCCTAACGGCTCTTCTTGATCGCCTGGCCATATAGCTCCATGCGGTGGTCCACCAACTTATAGCCCAGCTTTTCGGCAATGCGGCGCTGCAGATCTTCCAGTTCTGGATCGTGAAATTCGATCACGTCGCCGCTGTCGATGTCGATCAGATGGTCGTGATGCTCGTCCGCCACAGTTTCATAGCGGGAACGCCCGCCCTGAAATTCGTGGCGCTCCAGAATGCCGGCCTCTTCGAACAGCTTTACCGTGCGATAGACGGTGGCGATCGAAATACGCGAATCCACCTCGGCCACGCGGCGATGCAAGGCCTCCACGTCGGGGTGATCGGTCACACCGCTCAGCACGCGGGCAATCACCCGGCGCTGTTCGGTGATGCGCAGGCCCTTTTTCAGGCACAAGGCCTCGATATCGATTGGCGTGCCCATCACCTGTCTCCCGCCGTTGGCATAACCCAATTAAGGGCCTCTACCACCTTGGGCAAGCCGGGCAAATGCCGCCCCCGGGGGCGTTGCCGCTCCCCGAAGGCGTGATTTTGCACCAAAGCCCTGATCAGGAGGGGCTTTTTACGCCGGGTTCTTCCGCGGCCGCCCACGCGGCTTGGCGGTGCGCTTGGTGCCAAGGCCGATGGATTTGGCCAGCGTGCGGCGCTGTTCGGCATAGTTGGGCGCGACCATCGGATAATCAGCGGCCAGCCCCCATTTGGTTCGATAATCATCCGGCGTCATGCCATAGCGGGTCATCAGATGCCGTTTCAGCATCTTCAGTTTCTTCCCGTCTTCCAGGCAGACGATATAATCCGGCTTGATCGACGAACGGATCGGCACCGCCGGCTCCAGCTTCGGCGCCGGCGCGGCCACCGGCGAACCCAGCCGGGCAAGCGTGGCATAGACGCTTTCAATGACGCCGGGCACATCGGCCGGCGAAACAATGTTGTTGGCAAAGTGTGACGCGACAATGTCGGCTGTCAGTGTCAGCAACTCGGTGTGAGATTGTGGATTTTCCGTCATTATAATGTCCCTGACCCTTGGCGAGATGCGGAAACTCCTCCTTTCCGCAGCACCCGCTTAAGCCCGCTATTTACCCTAATGCAACTCTAATCTCTCATTTGGCCAGTTCAGACAGCAGATATCGCATGGTGATTGCTGCACGGCGACTGCCATCCCGGCCAGAATAATAATCCGGCCGGCGGCCAACCTCCAAAAACTCTGCGGCTTCATACAGTTTTCGGGCACCGTGATTGTCATCACGCACTTCCAGAAACAATTCACTTGCCCCGCGCGCCAGCGCGTCTTCCTGCGCGCGCATCAGCAACCGCGCCGCCACGCCCAACCGCCGCATTTCAGGGCTGACGGCGATCAGCAGCAGCTCAACCTCCGGCCCGGCCGCGCGGCAAAGAGTAAAGCCCGCCAGCTGCGTGCCAATCAGCGCCAGCCGCGCCCAGCTTCCCGGCAGCGACAGGGTGGCGACCAACTGCGGGGCTGACCAGGCTTCGCCATAAAGCGGATCAAACGCCGTCGCCATGATGCCCATCATGGCATCCAGTTGCCGTTCGTCAGCGGGCACGATGCTGATCAGCGCGTGGTTCACGGCCGGTTGCATAAATCCCTCAATCCCCGGCGTAAAGTGCCGCCGGAGGGCCGAGCGCTGCAACAGGCAGATGGCCGGCAAAGGCCGTATCGGGATGGTTGACGTGAAGCGGCAAGTGGCCGCCGCTCAGCAGCAACGCGCCGGCCCCGGCCAATCTTGTATCCTTCGGCGCGATGCTGATCATTGCCGGTACTGCCGGCGCAAGCCCCCTGCCGATCACCGCCCCTGCAGCCTGCCCGCGCCCGGCATCGATCATCGCCAGCACCGCCTGCAGCGCCGGATCGGCGGCAAAGGCCTGCGCCGCCACCAGCGACAGGGCCGACATCCCCAGCACTGGCACACCCCATGCCAGCCCCAGCGCCCGCGCCGCGGCAATGCCGATGCGGATCCCGGTGTAACTGCCCGGCCCGATATCAACCAGGATGCGGCCAGCCTGCCGACCGGCCAGAAGATCGCCAATTGCCGGCACCAGCGCCTCTGCATGGCCACGGCCGATCACCCGGTGGTCACGCGCCGCCACGCCGCGGTCACCGATCAGGGCGATGGAGAGCGCCGG
>DAITMD010000134.1:0-6372 GCA_036835345.1 Sandarakinorhabdus sp.
GGCCAGCGTGCTGGTGGGCGACTTCCTGTTCAGCCGGGCCTTTGAGCTGATGGTCGAAGACGGATCGCTCAGGGTGTTGAAGATCTTGTCGCGTGCCTCGGCTGTGATCGCGGAGGGCGAGGTGGCACAGCTGACCGCGCAGCGCGATGTGTCGACCACCGAAGATCGCTATCTGGAAATCATCAGCGCCAAGACGGCGGCGCTGTTTGCCGCGGCCTGCCAGATCCCGGCGGTGGTGGCCGAACGCGATGATGCGGTGGAAACCGCGCTGGCCAGCTATGGCCGCTTTCTGGGTATCGCCTTCCAGCTGGTGGATGATGCCATTGATTATGTTTCGGATGCCCAGACCATGGGCAAGAATGCCGGCGATGATTTCCGTGATGGCAAGATCACCCTGCCGGTGATCCTGGCCTATGCGCGCGGCAGTGAGGACGACCGGGAATTCTGGCGCAAGGCGATGAGCGGGCGGGCGGCCGGCGATGCCGAACTGGTGCGCGCCGGCGAACTGCTGCGCAGCACCAACGCCGTGACCGACACCATGGCCCGCGCCCGCCACTATGGCCAGCGCGCCATCGATGTGCTGGGCAGTTTCCCGAACGGCCCGGCCAAGGCGGCGCTGACCGAAACCGTGGAATTCGCCATCCACCGCGCCTATTGAAGGCTTGCCAGCGCCGCAGCCTTGCGCCACCACTTGGGCCATGAACGCCCGCCTTTATCAACGTCCCAAACATGCCCTGCAATCCGGCCACGCCCGCACCGGCGAATGGCTGCTGGAATTCGAACGGGACGACCGGCTGCGCGCCGATCCGCTGACCGGCTGGACCGGATCCGGCTTCACGGCCGGGCAGGTACAGCTGCGCTTTTCCACGCAGCAGGCGGCGCTGGATTATGCAGCAGCGAACGGCCTTGAGGTGGAACTGGTGCCGCTGGGCCCCAGGCGGCTGAAGATCCAGGCCTATGCCGACAATTTCCGCTGATGCGGCCTGCCATTGGTAGAGCCAACCTGCGGCTCTGTCGGCCGGGACTGGATTTTCGCCGCCAATGCGGGCAATCGGGCACCAACGCGCCCATAGCTCAGCTGGATAGAGCACGTGCCTTCTAAGCTCGGGGTCGCAGGTTCGAGTCCTGCTGGGCGCGCCAACCCCCGTGCGGGCGATGCGTGGGGCAGCCTGTCTGTCATGAACATGTCATGGTGCGGGCACAGTACTGCAACCGCATAATCAAATTTCCGCAATGTTCCCCCCCTATCGCTCCGTCGGGCGAGATGGGGGATATCACGATGATGGTGCGGACGTGGGCGTTGGCTGGTGTGGCGGGCCTTTCCCTTGCACTGCCGGCGATTGCGGCGGTGGCGCCTGATCAGGGCGTCGCTGCGGCCGATCCTGCCGATGCAGCGGCCGCTGACGACGACGAAATTGTGGTGACGGCGCCGATCCGCGCGGCGCAGGCGCTGGCGATCCTGGAGCAGCGCAAGGCTGACAATCTGGTATCGGTGCTGGCTGCCGATGCCGTGGGGCGCTTTCCCGATCAGAACGCCGCTGCCGCACTTTCGCGGCTTCCGGCCGTGGCGGTGCAGCGCGATCAGGGCCAGGAACGCTATATCCAGGTGCGCGGCGCGCCCAACCGCTGGACCAGCGTGCTGGTGGACGGCGTGCCGATCATCGGGGTGGACGAAGGCGGCGGCAGCCGGGCGTTCCGGTTCGATGCCATCCCATCGGTCATCCTGTCCAGCGTGGTGGTCAACAAGTCGCTGACTGCCGATATTCCGGCCGAAGCGGTGGTGGCGCTGATAGCATGAAGACATTTTCGCCTTTCGATCGCAAGGGCTTCGATTTGGCCGGTGATATCGGCTATGGCTGGATGGGGCTGGGCGGCGGCCAGCAGCGGCAGGCCTCGCTGCGGGTGTCGTGGTCGAACGAGAAGATCGGCTTCCTGCTCGCCGGGTCGCATTATCTGCGCGATCAGATTACCGATAATCGCGAATTCGCCTATGGTCCTGATGGCCTGCCGACCGCCATTGATGTTCGCAACTATCTGCTGACGCGTGAGAACAACGGCTTGTCGGCAGGAATTGAATTGCGCCCGGCAGACGGCCAGAGAATTTTCGCCAAGGCCATTTTCACCGAATTCAATGACGATGAGGAGCGCAATCAATATGTGTTCCAGATCGGATCGGCCTTTTCCGGTCCGCGCACGGCGCAGGGCGGCGATCTGGTGGGTGTGCCGGTGCGCGGCACCAAATCCGATAGCGATTATCGCAACCGCAACTTCATCTACACGGTTGGCGGCGATCATGAGCTTGGCGGCGCCTGGGCAGCGACATGGCGGGCCAATCACACGCGGGTGATCAACAACAGCTATATCCCGCTGATCTTGCAGAATCAGGCGCTCAATCCGTTCCTGCGGCCCAGCCTGAGCTATGATCGCAGCAATCCGGATTTTCCGCTTCTCACCCTGTTCAGCACGGTGCCCGGCCCGGGTGCGCCGCCAACGCCGGCCCGGGTGCGCGGCAATCTGCTGGGTGCGCTGGATCAGGGCGGCTTTGACTTCAACGTAGCGCTGCCGATCGTCTCGCGGATCCGCTCTGAAAGCTGGACGGCAAAGGGCGATATCGCTGGTGAAATCGGCGATCTGGCGGTGAAATTCGGCGCGCAATATGATGATCGCGCCATCAACGGCAATCTCTTCAGCCAGGTGACGGTCAATTTGCCCGGCCAACTGCCCGCTGCCAGCTATGTGACCAACCGCCAGTGGGTGACCAATTTCCCGCTTGGCTACACGACGCCGCGGTATATCGACAATCAGCGGCTGCGGACTGATCTGGAAGCGGCGCTGGCGGCGCGTCCAGGCGGCTTCAATCTCGACAATTTCATCCTGCCGCAGGATCGCTACACCATCAACGAACAGCTGTTCGCCGCCTATGCCAGCGCGGCCTATGAGCTGCCGAACGGCAAGATCGTGGTGGGCGGCCGGGTGGAAAATTTTGTTCAGGAAAGCATCGGCACCCTGGTCGCCGGCACCACGCAAACGCCGCTGACTGTAAGGAACAGCTATTGGGATTTCTTCCCCAGCGTGAATGCCAAGTTCGACGTGGCGACAGACCTGGTGTTCCGTCTGGCCGGGCAGCGCAGCGTGTCGCGGCCCGGTTTCGGCCAGGTGCGGGTGGGCGCATCAATCAGCGACGTATCCACACCGGGCACCGTGAGCGGCGGCAACCCCAATCTGCGGCCGGAATATACCTGGGGCGTCGATACCAGCCTGGAATATTATCTGCCCGGCAATGGCCTGCTGTCGGCCAGCTTCTATCACCGCTGGGTGGACAATGTGCTATTCGACAGCCGGACGACGGTGAACAGCGATATCTACAACAGCGGCGGCATCGACCGGTCGCAGTATGATCTCGTTGGCACGCTGAATGGCGACAATGGCCGGCTTTATGGTCTGGAGCTGGCGTGGCTGCAGAACTTCACCTTCCTGCCCGGCGCGCTGTCCGGCTTTGGCTTTCAGGGCAATATCGCCTTCATCGGCGGCAGCTTCGACACGTTCGATCGCACCAATGCCAGCTTCCCCGGCACGTCGAACCGCATCGTGAACGCCTCGCTCTTCTATGAAAAATATGGCCTGTCGGCACGCGTTTCCTATCAGTGGCGGTCGGATTGGGTGGACACGCTGGGCGGTTTTGGCGCCGGCTCCACCGGCGATGAGCGCCGCGCCGGCTATGCCAACCTTGATGTCGCGATCCGCTATCAGGTGACCGACGGTATCGTGCTGTTTGCCGATGCCACCAACCTGACGGACGAGATTTATGTTGCCTATCTGGGCCAGCGTGACCGCCCGACCGAAGTTGAACAAATTGGCCGCCGCTTCATGGGCGGTGTGCGATTCCAGTTCTGAAAGGGCCTGCCATGCACCTGATGTTTCGCGCCGCTCTGGCGGCCTCGCTGGCGCTGGCAACGCCGCTTGGCTTCGGACCGGTTGCTGCCCGCGAAGCCGCCGCGGCTGCGGCCAGTGCCGAGGCCGAACGGCAGGGCGAGGCGTTGACGCTGCGCTGGACCGGCCTGACCGGCCCGGTGCGGGTGTGGCTGCTGCCAAGCGGTGATGCGAAGCGCCGTGACGGCCGTTTGGTCGCCACCCTGACCGGCGGCGAGGGGCGGATCGAGGCACCCGCCAGCCCGCGTCCCTATCTGCTGCTCAAGGATGCACGCGGCCGCGAACTGCGGACCGCAGAGCGGCTGTTGCCGCTGGTGGGCGGCAGCAATTTCCGGGATCTGGGCGGCTACATCGGTGCAGGCGGCAAGCCGGTGCGCTGGGGCAAAATCTATCGCTCTGCCGTCATGTCGGGCCTGACTGCCGAGGATTTCACCTATCTGCAGCGGCTGGGCATCCGCAGCGTCTGTGATTTCCGGGCCAATGGCGAGCGCAGCCGTGATGTGGTGAACTGGCCGAAAGACACCGCGCCAAAAATCCTGACCCGCGATTACGAACTGGATCTGAAGCCGATGATGGCGGTGTTTGCCGCAGGCGGAGCGCCCACGCCGGAACAGGCGCGGGCGGGCATGGCCGGTTTCTACAAGGAACTGCCCTACCAGTTCGCCGGGCCGTTTCGCGAGATGTTTGCTGAACTGCTCGCCGGCCGCGCGCCGCTGGCGTTCAACTGTTCGGCCGGCAAGGATCGCACGGGAATGGCGGCTGTGCTGATCCTGCTGGCGCTGGGCGTTGACCGTGAAAGCGCGATGGCCGATTTCCTGCTGTCGAACCGTTATTATCGCCCGTCGCCGCCGCGCGCCGGAGCGGCGGCCGATCCCACGATGGCGATGTTCGCGCGGCTGCCACCGGCCGTGGTGCAGGCGTTCATGGGCGTGGACCGGTCCTACATCGAGTCAGCGCTGGCCGAGATCGACCGGCGGGGCGGCATGGACCGGTACATGCAGGACGAGCTGGGCATCGGCCCGGCAGAGCGGACCCGGCTGCAAACGCTGTATCTGCAGCCCTGAAGCTCAGTCGCGGCCGAGCAGAAATTCCACGATGCGCCCGGCTGCAGCGTCCGGGCTTTCGGTCAGCGTGTTGATGGTGATTTCGGGGTTTGCCGGCGGTTCATAGGGGCTGTCGATGCCGGTGAAATTGCGGATCTTTCCGGCGCGGGCCTTGGCATAAAGGCCTTTCACGTCGCGGCGTTCGGCTTCGGCCAGCGGCGTGTTGACAAACACCTCGATGAACTCGCTTTCGGGCAGCATGGCGCGCACCGCTTCTCGGTCGGCGGCGAAGGGGCTGATCAGCGCAGTGATGACGATCAGGCCGGCATCGGCCATCAGCCGCGCCACTTCGCCGACACGGCGGATGTTTTCGATGCGGTCTGCTTCGGTAAAGCCCAGATCGGCGTTCAGGCCGTGGCGCAGATTGTCCCCGTCGAGCAGGAACGCGTGGTGGCCCATGGCCAGCAGCTGCTTGTCGACCAGATTGGCGATGGTGGATTTGCCGGCACCGGAAAGCCCGGTGAACCACAGCACCGCAGAGCGTTGATGTTTCTGGGCGGCGCGGGCCTGGCGGGTGACGTCCACCGCCTGCCAGCCGATATTCTGGCTGCGACGAAGGGCGAAGTGCAGCATGCCGGCGGCCACGGTGCGGCTGGTCATCCGGTCGATCAGCACGAAGCCGCCCAGTGTGCGGCCGTCTTCATAGGGCTCGAACACCAGCGGGCGATCGGTGGCGATTTCGGCGACGCCGATGGCGTTCATGTTCAGCGTCTTGGCTGCAAGTCGTTCCAAAGTATCGACATTCAGCTCGTGCTTGGGTGTCTGCACGGTGGCGGACACCATCTGCGTCGCCAGCTTCAGCCAATAGGCGCGGCCCACCTTCAGCGGCGTTTCATCCAGCCAGACCAGCGTGGCTTCGAACCGGTTGGCGGTTTCGGGCCGCGCGGCGGCGGCGGCGATCACGTCGCCGCGGCTGCAATCGATGGCATCGGCCAGGCACAGGGTGACCGATTGGCCGGCCACGGCTTCGGGCAGGTCGCCGTCCATGGTGACGATGCGGGTTATGGTGCTGGTCCGGCCCGATGGCAGCACCGCCACAGCATCGCCGGGGCGCACGCTGCCGCTGGCGATCTGCCCGGCAAAGCCGCGAAAATCGCTGCAGCCGCGGTTGACCCATTGCACCGGCAGCCGCAGCGGCCGGGCGGCCCGGCGATCGGCGCTGGTGTCGGCCTGTTCCAGCAATTGCATCAGGGCAGGGCCATCGTACCACGCCATGGCCTGGCTGCGGGTGAAGACATTGTCGCCGGCCAGTGCCGATATGGGGACGGCGGTGACCGCCTGTGCACCAATCGTGGCCGCAAAGCCGGCAAATTCGGCTGAAATTCGGTCAAAAACCTGC
>DAITMD010000135.1:0-6367 GCA_036835345.1 Sandarakinorhabdus sp.
TGGTGGAGGCCGGCGAGGCAGAGGTGAAGCTGGCTGAGGCGGTGCGGGCGCTGGAGGCCGATCCGGCGCGGCTGGAACAGGTGGAAACCCGGCTGTTCGAACTGCGCGCCGTGGCCCGCAAGCACAAGGTGGAGCCCGATACGCTGCCCGATCTGGCCGATGCGCTGATGGCGCGCGCGGCCGCGCTGGTGGCAGGCGAGGACAGTCTGGCGGCGCTGGAGGCGGCGGTGGCGGCGGCCGGGCGGGATTATACGGCGGCGGCGACGGTGCTTTCGCAGGCGCGGGCGGCAGCAGCGGCAAGGCTGGACAGTGCGGTGGCCGGGGAATTGAAGCCGCTGAAACTGGACGCGGCGCGGTTCCGCACGGCGATCACGCCGCTGCCGCAGGGCGAATGGGGGCCGGACGGGGCCGAGCGGGTGGAGTTCGAGATCGCCACCAATCCCGGCGCCGATTTCGCGCCGCTGATCAAGATTGCCAGCGGCGGTGAGCTGTCGCGCTTCATCCTGGCGCTGAAGGTGGCGCTGGCCAGCGCCGGCAGTGCCGGGACGATGATCTTTGACGAAATTGATCGCGGCGTGGGCGGCGCGGTGGCCAGCGCCATCGGCGAGCGGCTGGCGCGGTTGGCGGGCGCCGCGCAGGTGCTGGTGGTGACGCACAGCCCGCAGGTGGCGGCGCGCGGCCACAGCCAGTGGCGCATCGAGAAAGCCAGCGCCGGCGGCATCACCCGCACCAGCCTTCACGAACTGGAATCAGCGGCGCGGCAGGAAGAAATTGCCCGCATGTTGTCGGGCGCCGATGTGACCCCCGAAGCCCGTGCGCAGGCGCTGCGCCTGTTGGAAGGAGCCTGAACGATGATGCATCTTGATCGACGCACGATGATGGGCGCGCTGGTGGCGGCCGCCGCCGGGCCGGCGCTGGCGCAGCGGCCGAAACAGCCGGTGCCGCTGAAGCCGGACGCGGTGCAATCGCTGATCGATGAATATGTGAAGCTGGGCCGGGTGCCGGGCGCGGTGGTGGCGCTGATCGAGCCGGGGACGCACCGGCCGCAATATCTGACCGCCGGGGTGACGGCGTTCGGCGGATCTGAAAAGGTGTCGCCCGATACGCTGTGGCGCATCTATTCGATGTCGAAGCCGGTTACGGCATGGGCGGTGATGCAGCGCATCGCCATGGGCGAGCTGGCGCTGGATCAGCCGATTGCCGAGATATTGCCGGAATTTGCCCGCATGCGGGTGCTGATCGATCCGGCCAAGGGGCTGGAATCGCGGCCCACCGACACGCCGATCACCGTGCGCCATCTGCTCACCCACACGGCGGGCTTCAGCTATGCGATTTCCGGGAATGGCCCATTGGAGCGCGAATACAAGCGGCTGGGCATACAGCCAGGCAGCGTGCCGGGGTTCCTGGGCCCCGGCGATGGCCCGCTGCCCGATGTGCGGGCAATGAGCGCGTTTCTGGCCGGACTGCCGCTGGCGCTGGAACCGGGGACGGCGTGGAAATATTCGGTGAGCCTGGATGTGGCCGGCGCGCTGCTGGAAAAATTGACCGGCGAGACGTTCGACCGGGTGCTGGAACGGCAGCTGTTCGGGCCGCTGGGCATGGCTTCCACCGGCTTCTGGGCGCGCGATGCGGCGCGGCTGGCGGCCAACTATGTGTGGGTGGACCCGCGCACCGGCAAGCCGACCGAAACGCCGGCCCCGGTGATGCCACAGGAAAAAGACGGCTTCACCACACGGCCGCGCCTGCTGTCGGGCGGCGGCGGCATGGTGAGTTCGGCGCGCGATTATGTGCGCTTTGCCCAGATGGTGCTGAATGGCGGCGAATTTGCCGGGCGGCGGGTGGTGCCGGCGGGCACGGCGCAGCTGGCGCTGTCAAACCTGCTGCCGCCCGGCGTGTTTTTCCAGGGCGATCAGGGCTTTGGCGCCGGCGGCCGGGTGAGTCTGTTCGATACGCGCAGCGCCGCCAATGGCACGCCGTCCCTCAGCTACGGCTGGGGCGGGGCAGCCGGCACGCTGTTCGTGGTGGACCGGGTGCGGCAGTTCGGCATGGTGGCGATGCTGCAGTTCATGCCGGCCACGCGCTTCCCGTTGGAGCCGGACATGCGCACCGCGCTGGGCCGCGCGGCGGATGGGCGCTGAACCGCGCACGCTGGCGCGATGGCTGCTGGCGCTGGGCTATTGCGGCGTCGGCATCGTCCATCTGAAAAGCCCGGACGGGTTTTTGCCGATTGTGCCCGATTGGGTGCCGTTCCCGCGCGACGTGGTGATCTGGACCGGCGTGGCCGAAATCGCCGGGGCAGTGGGCCTGATGATCCCGCAATTGCGGCGGGCGGCGGCGTGGGGGCTGGCTGCCTATGCGCTGTGCGTTTTCCCGGCCAACATCAAACACGCCGTGGAAGGCATTGAGATATCGGGGCGCGTTCTGGGCTGGGGCTATCACGCGCCGCGGCTGTTGGCGCAGCCGATCATCGTCTGGTGGGCGCTGTGGGCGGGTGGTATCACGAATTGGCCGTTCCACGGGCGCGGGAGGTAACGCATGTTTGCCGGACATTTCGCCGCCTCTGTCGCGGCCAAGACCATCGCGCCGCGGCTGCCGTTCTGGGCCTGCGTGGGGGCGGCACAGTTGCTGGATTTCGTCTGGGCCGGGCTGGTGATTGCCGGGGTGGAGGAACTGCGCTTTGATCCCGCACTACCGGGTTCGCCGCTGGTGCTGGCGGATATGCCCTGGTCGCACAGCCTGTTGATGGCGCTGATCTGGTCGGGCCTTGCCGGCGTGTTTGCGGCGCGGACGTGGGGCAGGGTGCAGGCCGGGGCCGGCTGGTGGATCGGCGCGGTGGTGTTTTCGCACTGGCTGGCCGATCTGCTGGTGCACCGGCCCGATCTGCCGCTGTGGCCGGGCAACCCGGTGCGATTGGGGCTGAGCCTGTGGAACTGGCCGGAGATCGAGATGCTGGTGGAAATCGGCCTGCTGGCGATCACCGTCGCCATCTGGGTGGCGGCGCGGGTGCGCGCCCGGCTGCGCACCGGGCCGGCGATTGGCTGGCTGTTTGGCCTGCTGGTGCTGGCGCTGGTGGGCGAACTGCCCGGCGATCCGCCGTCGCCGGCCGGCATGGGGGTGCTGGCGCTGTTCGGCTTCAGCGTGGCGATGGCGCTGGCATGGCTGGTCGATCGGGCCGACCGGCGGCGATAGTACCGGCTGCCGCGATCCCCGGTGGGGTTGGGGAACGCGGCCCGCTGCCCCGCAAATCTGTGGGGAAGAGCGCAGGAGCGGTGCCGGCCACCTGACTATGATGAACTTGCCGTAATGTTGCAAGGTCACATCAGGGGTGAGGCGCCTGGTCGCGGGGCTGGGAAGCCGGGGCAAGGCCTTCGGCGATCAGCGCGTGGGCGGCGGCGGCGATGGCCTCCACCGGTTCCGCATCGGACCAGACGCCAAAGCGCAGGCCCAGGAACACGTTCATCCCCATGATCGCCCAGGCCCGCACCTGCCAGTCGCCATCCGTCACTTCACCGCGCCCGAACGCCTGCGCCAGGCTGGCGGCATAGCCACCGGCAACATCAACATAGTGGCGGCGATAGGCATCTTCGGCCACAAACGCGCTTTCATCGATGATGCGGTACAGCGCCTTGTGGGTGCGCACGAACTGCAGATAGGCGGCAATGCCGGCGCGCTCCCCGGCCAGACGATCGGGCGCGGCCAATATGTGCGGCACCACATGGTCGCGCACCTGCCGGCTCATGTCGGCCACCAGCGCGCGGAACACCGCCTCTTTTGAATCGAAATAGGTGTAGAAACTGCCGATGGCCACGCCGGCACGCTGGGCGATGCGGGCGATGCTGCCATCGTGATAGCCGCGCTCCCCGAATTCCTCGGCCGCCGCATCCAGAATCAGGCGCAGCGTGCGCTGGCCGCGCGCCGTGCGGGGGGCTTTTGCCCCTGAAACAGACTGTGGCGAACCGGTCACAGCACCCTCTCAATCCTGTCGCTGCCACCCGGTCAAGCCAGCCGTGTCAGCAATCCTAGTTGAATCATGGTTCAGGTTTCAGTATTGCAACCGCCAAGCCAAAACAAGCCTGGGCCAACGCGCCCGCATCCGGGGAGACCATGATGTCCAGCACCACCAGCCGCCCGAATCTCCGTCTCGTCCTGCTGGCCGCGACCAGTCTTGCCGCACTGCCGGCCGCCGCGCAAAACGCGGCCACAGCCGACTCGCAGAACGCGGCCACTGCCGACGCGCAGAACGCGGCCACAGCCGACGCCGGCGTGGTGAACGAGGCGGAGATCATCGTGTCTGCCCGCCGCCGCGACGAACGGCTGATCGATGTGCCGGTGGCGGTGAGCGCCTTTTCCCAAGCCGATCTGCAGAGATTCCAGGCGATTGACCTGTCGGGCCTGCAGGCCGCTGCGCCCAATCTGAACATCGTGCAGGGCCGGGGTTCGGCCGCCAGCGCCAATATCTTCATTCGCGGCATCGGCCAGCCCGATGCGCTGCAGACCTTCGATCCGGCGGTCGGCATCTATGTGGACGGCGTCTATCTGTCCCGCATTCAGGGTGCGCTTTTGAACCTGTTCGACGTGGAGCGCATCGAGGTGCTGCGCGGGCCGCAGGGCACGCTTTATGGCAAGAACACCACCGGCGGTGCGATCTCCATCGTGTCGCGCAAGCCCGATCTGAACACGCTGAAGGCCGAAGGCTCGGCGCTCTATGGCAGCTATAACCAGCTGGTGCTGAACGGCTATGTCTCGGCGCCGATTGCCGGTGACAAGGCGGCGCTCAGCCTTGCCGGCCAGTGGGACAAGCGCGACGGGCTGGTCACCGATCCGCGCACCGGGCGCAGATATAATGATCGTGACAGCCTGACCTTCCGCGGCATCCTGCGCCTGAAGCCGGCCGACGCGCTGGAGGTGCTGGTGTCGGGCGATTACAACCGGCAGCGCAACGCCCTGACGCTGGGCTATGCCACCGCGCCGCTGGGCGGGGTGCGGCCGATCCCGGCCAATCCCTATGGCGCTTATGATTTCCGCGCTTCCACCAGCTTCACTGGCGACGAGGGCCAGCGGCTGGATCACTGGGGCGTCAATGTCACCGCCAACTACTCGCTGTCGGATGCCCTCACGCTCACCAGCATCACCAGCTGGCGCAAGCTCGACCCGGATCTGTTCATCGATATCGACGCGACCGAGGCCGAGCTGGGCGATGTGTTCGTGGGCATCGATCAGCGCCAGTTCAGCCAGGAATTGCAGCTGAAGTGGGACATGTCGCGCTTTTCCGGCGTGTTCGGGCTGTTTTACCTGAACGAGAATATTGCCTCGCGGCAGGAAGCCTATGCCGATGATCTGTTCGGTCTGCCGTTCACCCGGCTGATCAATGACGCCCAGAACACCAAAAGCTTTGCCGCCTTCGGTCAGGCGACCTACAAGTTTACCGATCGCGTCAGCCTTACCGGCGGCCTGCGTTATACCCATGAAGAGCGCAGCTATGACCGGTTCACCACCACGGTTTCCACCTTCCCCGGCCTGAACGGGCTGGCCTTCAGCTTCCCCGGCAGCCTGCCCGCGCCGTTCAACACGGACAACAAGGTGGAATATGATGCGTGGACGCCAAGTGTGACGCTGGCATGGAAGCCGGGTGAGAACAGCCAGATCTATGCCTCGGCCAGCCGCGGCTTCAAATCGGGCGGCTTCAACGGCCGCGCCAACGGCATCGCCGACCTGACGCAGACGGTGAACGGCGTGCCAACCATAGTCACCACCTTCCGGCCGGAAACCGTGTGGACCTATGAAACCGGTGCCAAGGGCAGCTTCATGGATGGCCGCGTCTATCTGGCGGGCACCGTGTTCTACAGCGATTTCCGCGATTTTCAGGCGCGGGTGGGCGGCGGTTCGGTTGCCAGCTTCCCGGTGCTGAACGCCGGCCGGCTGTCGATCTGGGGCGTTGAGCTGGAAGCGGTGGTCAAGCCGACCAACTTCTGGACGCTGCGCGGCAGCCTTGGCTATCTGGACGCCACCTATGACGAGTTCAACGATGGCCGCCGCGCGCCAACCTTCAGCTGCAACCCGACCGGCAATCAGGTCACCTGCACGCCGCCGTTCGCGCCGCCGATCACCTTCACGCTGGCCACCGATTATCGCATCCCGGTGGGCGATGCCGGCACGTTCAGCTTTGGCGGTGATGCGCGATTCGTGGATCAGCATTTCCTGAGCGTGGACAATCGCCCCGGCCTGTCGGAAGGCGGCTATCTGTTGGCCAACGCCTTCGTGCGCTTCGATGCGCAGGGCAACCGCTGGTATGTGCAGGGCGGGGTGAAGAATCTGACCGACCGGCTGTACCGCACCGACGGGCAGGAATTCAGCTCGGTGGGCAATA
>DAITMD010000136.1:0-6325 GCA_036835345.1 Sandarakinorhabdus sp.
GACAGGCTGCCATCGGCGCGCAGCCGGCGCGCGCGGCCGGTGGGGGGCGGCGCGGTGGCGGGCCAGCGCGCAGTGAGGAAGCGGCTCCGGGCAAAGCGTCTGACGTTCACGGCGTTGCCCTGATTGCCACCCAATATGTGGAATGCGGAGGCATCTTCGCCAATATAGAAGCCGACATGGCCCTGCCAGCCGCCGGGGCTGCCGCGCCAGAAGGTCATCACCGCGCCGGGCTGCGGCAGCGCGCAGGCGGCGCCAAAACGCGACCATGTGCGCGCGCCCAGCGGATTGCCGGGCATCACCTCGCCAGGCAGGGTAAGGCCGATGCAGTGGGCGACGAACAGGCCGCACCACGGGATTTCATCGCTGGCATAATCGATGCGCAGCCGCCGCGCCCAGCCGATGATCAGCGGGTTCGATCCTGGCCCGGTCTGTTCCGTTACGCCGATGGCGCGCTGCGCCTCCAGCAGCCACGGCATGCTCAGGCTGTTGAGCGCGGTGTCGGCGCTGCCGCTGCTGCCGCCGGGGCCGGCCGCAAGGGCGGCGATGGTGTTGCGGCCGGCGATGCCGTCCACCTGCAGGCCATTGGCGGCCTGAAAGGCGCGGATGGCGGCGATGGTATCGCGCCCGATGATGCCGTCGATGATGCCGGGATCAAAACCCCGGTCTTTGAGTGCCTGTTGCAGTTCGATGGTGCGCACGGGATCGTTCTCCGCTGAAAGCAGCGCCCCCGACCATTGCCGACAATATCATGCGCCCGGCCAGTAGGACAGGCGGGCGGCTTGGGCTATGGAAACGGCCGACTCCGCTGCAGCCAAGGACGCCGACGTGAAATTCTTTGCCGACACCGCCGATGTTGCCGACATCAGGGACCTGGCCGCCACCGGCCTGCTGGACGGGGTGACCACCAACCCCAGCCTGATTGCCAAATCCGGCCGCAAATTCCTGGACGTGGTGCAGGACATCTGCGGGATCGTGGATGGCCCGGTGTCGGCCGAAGTGGTGGCCACCGATCATGCCACCATGATGAAGGAAGCCGCCGTGCTGCGCGCGCTGGCGCCCAATATCTGCATCAAGCTGCCGCTCACCATGGATGGGCTGAAGACCTGCAAGGCGCTGACCAGCGAGGGCGTCGAGACCAACGTGACCTTGTGCTTTTCCGCCAATCAGGCGCTGCTGGCGGCCAAGGCGGGCGCCACCTATGTGTCGCCGTTCGTCGGCCGGCTGGACGATATCGGCCACGACGGGATGGAGCTGATCCAGGATATCCGCACCATCTATGACAATTATGACTTCAAGACGCAGATCCTGGTCGCCAGCGTGCGATCGCCGGTGCATGTGCTGGCGGCGGCGCGGATCGGCGCCGATGTGGCGACCATGCCGCCGGCGGTGATCAAGGCGCTGGCCGCCCACGCCCTCACCGAAAAGGGGCTGGCGGCGTTTCTCGCCGATTGGGCGAAGACCGGCCAGTCCATCCTGTGAGGGCGATCCCCTGAGCGCCGAACCGCTCTCGGCCCTGATTGCGCGCTATCTTGGCGTGTGCGGCGATCAGCGCCGCATGTCGCCGCACACGTTGCGGGCTTATGGCCTCACGCTGGCGCGGTTCGATGATTTTCTGGGCACCCATCTGGGCGGGCCGGTGGTGGGCGGCACGCTGGCGGCGCTGACGGCGGCGGATTTCCGGGCGTTTCTGGCCATGCGGCGCAGCGAGGGGCTGGCGGCGGCGTCACTGGCCCGCGATGTCTCGGCGCTGAAAGGCCTTTTCGGCTGGGCGCGGCGCAGCGAGGGGCTGGCCTGCGATGCGATTGCGGTGCTGAAGGCGCCCAAACAGCCGCGCCGGCTGCCGCGCGCGGTCAGCCCGGATGATATTGCCGAGTTGGTGGACGTGGTGGGAGATGCGGCCCGGCAACCGTGGCTGGCGGCGCGCGATGTGGCGGTGCTGCTGCTGCTGTATGGCGGCGGGCTGCGCATCGGCGAAGCGACGGGGCTGACCGGCGCGGTGCTGCCGCTGGGCGAGACGCTGATGGTTACCGGCAAGCGCAACAAGACGCGTGTGGTGCCATTGCTGCCGCAGGTGCGGGCCGCGGTGGACGCCTATGTGGCGCTTTGCCCCTTTCCGTTGGCGGATGGTGCCCCGCTGTTCCGCGGCGTGCGCGGCGGTGCGCTGGATGCCGGATCGGTGCGCAGCGCCGTGCGCGCGGCGCGGGCGGCGCTGGGCCTGCCGGCCAGTGCCAGTCCGCACGCGCTGCGCCACAGCTTTGCCACCCACCTGCTGGCGCGCGGCGCTGATCTGAGGCAATTGCAGGAGCTGCTGGGCCACGCCAGCCTGTCGTCAACGCAGATCTACACCGCTGTTGATGCGGCCCAGCTGCTCGATGCGTGGCGGGACGCCCACCCCAGAGCCGATTAGAGCGGTTTTCGACCAATCTGGATCGCCGGCACGGAGCCGATTTTGGTTCGGGGCAAGAAGCGAGGAGGGCGCGATGCCGTAAGCATCGTAACCGACGAGCGACGCTGTCCCGGAGCAAAATCGGCCCGCCCCGCAGGGGTCGCGCGTTGGCGCGATGACGGTGGTGCAGATTGGTCGAAAGCCGCTCTAGCCGGCGAGGCGGCGCAGCAGTAGCTCCCAA
Organism: Sandarakinorhabdus sp.; assembly: GCA_036835345.1. Lineage (GTDB taxonomy): Bacteria > Pseudomonadota > Alphaproteobacteria > Sphingomonadales > Sphingomonadaceae > Sandarakinorhabdus. The sequence goes on from DAITMD010000136.1 coordinate 2,628, forward strand.
TGGCCGAGCGCAGGGGCAATGGCGCTGACCGGGATGCGTTCGTCCAGGCCGTGGGCAAAGGCGTCTTCCTGTCGGATGAAAAGGCTGGACACGCCGTAGGACGGGATGCCCAGCGCGCGCCAGAACACGCTGTCGGTGGCGCCGGCGTCCATGCCTGGCACGGCCTTCAGGCCGGGTGCGCGCCCGGCCACGGCGGCCTGCACGGCGGCGGTGACATCGGGGCGCAGCGGCGAGGCGGGGGTGACCGGCCAATCCACGCCGGTGGCAATGCTGATGCCGGGATCTTCGGCGATGCGCGCCAATTGTGCCTGCACCTGCGCGATACTGGTGCCGGGAAAGATGCGGCAGTTGACGGTGAGCGCCACCTTTTGCGGCAGCGCGTTGGGGGCATGGCCGCCGGTCACCATGGTGGGCACGCAGGTGGTGGCGATCTGCCCCACGGTGCCGGGATTGGCGCGCAGCGCGGCGGCGGCGGCTTCGTCGGCCGGATTGGCGGCAAAGCGGCGCATCGCCTCGCCCAGCGGATCGTTTCGCCGGCTGCCGGCATCGGCCAGGCTGGCGCGGGTGATCTCGTTCGCCTCAGCGGGCCAGCGATGCCCGGCGATGCGCGCCGCCGCCAGCCCCATCCGGGCAATCGCATTGCTGCCGGTGGGTGTGCTGCTGTGCCCGCCGGGATCGGTGAGCGTCAGCGTGAAATCGGCATAGCTTTTCTCGGCCGCCTGCAGGCGATAGGCGAATGGCTGACCGGCAGCATCGAGCGCGCCGCCGCCGCCATCGCTGTTGAGCATATATTCGATGCCAAGCGCCTTGGCCTGCTGCGCCTGTGCCGCGCTGCTGATGCCATCGGTTTCCTCGTCGCCCGACAGGAACAGGTGGATATCGCGCCGGGGCTTGAAGCCGGCGGCCTTCAACCGGGCCAGCGCGGCCAGCATGGCGGCGATATCGAACTTGTTGTCCATCACGCCGCGCCCGAAAATATAGCCGCCGTCCTCAACGGCGGTGAACGGATCGCGGGTCCAGTCCTTGGGATCGGCTTCCACCACATCGAGGTGCCCGGTGAGGGCGATGGGTTTCGCCGCCGGTTTGGCGGCGCGCCAGACCAGGTGGAAGGTGGCGGTGTCGGCGATTTCCGCGATGCTGATGTCGGCAGGCGCAAAGCCGGCGCGCACCAGCCAATCACGATAGAAGCGCGCCAGCGCCGGGGTTTGCCCGCGCCCCTTCACTGATGCGATGCCCACGCTGCCCATCAGCAGCGCCTTTGCCTCGGCCGCATCGCCGGGCGTGGCAGTTGCAGGGCTGGCAAGCAGGGCGGCCATCAGGATCAGCGCGTGTTTCATGGCCCGACATTGCCGCCGGCGCCGGGCATGAGCAAGGGCATGGGCAAGCGAAACACTTGACGCCTTGGCCCGGCTGGCCGAACCAAGCGCCATGAAGCCCACCAACAGTCTGACCCGCTGGATTCTGATCGGCCTTGTTGCCGGGCTGGGCGTCGGCTGGGCGATCAACGCCAGTGTGCCGGCCGATCAGGCGAAAGAGATCGCCGGCTATCTGTCGATCATGACCGATGTGTTCCTGCGGCTGATCAAGATGATCATCGCGCCGCTGGTGCTGGCCACGCTGACGGTGGGCATCGCCCATATGGGCAGCGGCGGCGCGGTGGGCCGCACCTTCGTGCGCACGCTGGCGTGGTTCATCGCGGCATCGGTGTTCAGCCTGTCGCTGGGCATATTGATGGTCAACATGCTGGCACCGGGCGTGGGTGTGGGGCTGCCGCTGCCGGATGCGGGCGCGGCGTCGGGCGTGGCCACAAAGGCGTTCGATCTGAAGGAGTTCGTGGGCCACATCTTCCCCAAATCGATCATCGAGGCGATGGCCACCAACGAAGTGTTGCAGATCGTGGTGTTCAGCCTGTTTGCCGGCGTGGCGCTGATCCAGATGGGGCCGCAGCTGGCCGGGCCGATCAACCGCGGGCTGGATGCGCTGATGCACATGATGCTGGTGATCACCGGTTTTGTGATGAAGCTGGCACCGTTTGCGGTGTTTGCCGCCATCGCTTCGTCCATCGCCGTTGAAGGCCTGGGCATCTTGTGGACGTTCGGCAAGTTCGTGGGCGGATTTTATCTGGCGCTGGCCGTGCTGTGGGCGTTCCTGCTGGGGGCCGGCGCGGTCGTGCTGGGCTTTGGCGAGGTGAAGCGGCTGGTTCCGGAGATTCGCGAGCCGTTCCTGATCACCTTCGCCACGGCCTCATCCGAAGCGGCCTATCCCAAGCTGCTGGCGGCGATGGAGCGTTACGGCGTGCCGGGGCGCATCGCCAGTTTCGTGCTGCCGCTGGGCTACAGCTTCAATCTGGACGGATCGATGATGTATTGCGCCTTTGCCAGCATCTTCATCGCGCAGGCGTACGGGATTGATCTGACCATCTGGCAGGAACTGGCGATGCTGGGCCTGCTGATGATCACATCGAAGGGCATTGCCGGGGTGCCGCGCGCGTCGCTGGTGGTGATCGCCGCCACGCTGCCCTATTTCAACATCCCGGAAGCCGGGCTGCTGCTCATATTGGCGGTGGATCATTTCCTGGATATGGGCCGCAGCGCCACCAACGTGATCGGCAATGCGGTGGCCACGGCAGTCATCGCCAAATGGGATGCCGGCAGCGAGTCAGTGGGCGCTGCAGCGCCGGCAGCGCCTCAGCCGTAATAGAGCGTCGGATTGGCCGCCGGGGCCAATGGATCCTCGCCAAAGCGGTTGGGCCCGGCCGTGCCGCGCGTGCAATACCACACCAGCAACAAAATGCTGATGGCCGCGACAGCCAATCCGCCGACAACCAGCGCCATGCCGGCACCGCCAGCCCCCAGCGCGGCAATCGAGCCGCTGCCCAAAAGGCCGCCGATCGCGCCGCCGGCGCCCATCACGCCGGCAAGGGCGATGGTGGGCAGCAGCGGCACCAGCGGCGCCAATATCCACCAGCCGGTGCGATCCACATCGTGCAGGCGGCGCACACCCACCGCCAGGCTGGGCAGAATGAGCGCCAGCGAAACCAGCCCGCCGACGATCTGCGCGCCAAGGATGGCATCAACAATGCCGGCCGGGATGCTGATCAGGATCGAAAACAGCACGAACCACCAATATTCGGCGCGCGGGGACCGGCCGGAAAACTCGGCATAGCGCTTGAGCGGCAGCAGCATCCATTCGGCGGGTTTGCGTTCGATCATGCCGAACAGTCTCAAATCAGGCTGCCGCCGTCAATTCACCGGCGGGCGGCGGCGATAGGAAAGGGCCTCGGCGATATGGGGGCGGCCCACGTCGTCGCTGCCAGCCAGATCGGCGATGGTGCGCGCCACCCTGAGCACGCGGGCATAGCCGCGCGCCGACAGCCTCAATGTGTCGGCGGCCTGGGTGAGCAGGCGCTGCCCTTCGGCATCGGGCGTGCTGTGGCTGCGCAGCGCCTCGCCATCGGCCTCGGCATTGGTGCGCACGCCTAAGCCGGCATAGCGCGCCGTCTGCCGGGCGCGGGCCTGTGCGACGCGCTGCGCCACGCTGGCGCTGTTTTCCGCTGGCGGCGGCAGGGTGAGATCGGCGGCTGAGAGCGCCGGCACCTCGATGTGCAGATCGATCCGGTCGAGCAGCGGCCCGGACAGCTTGGCCTGATAATCGGCGGCGCAGCGCGGCGCGCGGGCGCAGGCCAGCGCCGCATCGGA
>DAITMD010000137.1:0-6185 GCA_036835345.1 Sandarakinorhabdus sp.
AGCGGCTTGTCTGTCTTGCGGTGGATGCGGGTGCGCTCGATATATTCCTCGCCCAGCCGCGCACGGTCAGCCGGTGTCAGAGACGCGATCATCGCCGCGAAATCGGCAAACTCGCCTTCGTTCACCCGCGCCTGCAGCCGGCTGGCGATGATCATCATTTCCGGCAGTTCCATCGTGCCTTCCACCCGGCTGTGGCTGGCAAGGATCTGCTCGATCAGTGTGGAGCCGGAGCGCGGCAGGCCAACGATGAACACCGGGTCCGGCGCCGGGCAACCGCCCCTGCCCGCGCTGGCAATCAGCGCCGGCGAAAAGGCGGTGATGGCCGCGCTCACCTCGCCGGAAAAATCCGCCGCATCATAGCGCAGCAACTGCCGGCGCAGGCGGTTGCCGGTGGTGTAATGGCCAAAGGCCGCCGCCGCATCGCCCAGATCCTCATGCGCCTTGCCCAGCGAGAAATGCAGATGAAACTCGTCCTCGCCGCGGTTGGCCGCATCCGGCGGCAGCGCCGCCAGCGCCGCCTGCATCGCGGCAATATCGGCGCCGTCCAGCTTGACCGTCTTCAGATTGGCCAGGCTCCACCAGGCCTCCCCCAGCGTCGGCTGCCGCGTCACCGCCTCGCGATAGGCATTCACCGCGCCGGCCTGCACGCCCAGCGTTTTGAGCACATGGCCCAGATTCTGCCAGACCAGCGGCTGATCGGGCCTGTCCGCCAGCAGGGCCTCATACAGCACACGGGCCTGTTCCTGTTCGCCCAGCCGCACCAGCACCGATGCCTTGATCAGATCATGGCCGGGCAGTGTCACCGGGCTGCCTCGCAGCGTCTCGGCATGGTCCAGCGCCTCGGGCAGGCGATTGTTCTGCAGCAGCAGCCGGATCAGAAACTCGCGGGCCAGATCAAAGCCCGGCGCCAGCGCCACGGCCTGCTCCACCAGCGCCATCGCCGCGCTCATGTCGCCCTGCCGCCAGCGGACTTCGCCCAGCAGGCGGCCGGCCGGCGCATCATCCGGCGTTTTGGCCAGCCGCGCCGTCACCTGCGCCGCCGCTTCCTCCAGCCGGCCATCGTTCATGGCCACCGCCGCCGCCAGCAGCTCCGGATCCTGCGACGCCGCGCGCACACCCGACAGATCGGCGCGCCAGCCATCCATGGCCCGGCCGGCATTGCGATATTGGCGGGCCAGCAGGAACCAGCCGCCCGCCACCGCCGGCAACTGCCGCGTCAACCGCTCCAGCGCCGCAATCGCCGCCGCCGTGTCACCCGCCTCGCCGGCGGCCTGCGCCAGTTCCCAGGTGACTGCCGGCACGTCGGGATATATTGCTGAAAGCGCGCTCAGCCGCGCCATCGCGTCCGCTACCTGGCCCAGCCGGCGCAGCGCCTGCCCGGCCACAAGTTCGGCCTGCGGCAGGCCAGGCCGGCTGGCCAGCACGGCCTCCGCCTCGGCCAGCGCAGCTGCCGCATCTGTATCCAGCAGGGCCTCGGCCCGCGCAATCAGGCCGTTGGTATCCAGCATCTGGCTCGCGGCTGTCATCGGCAAATCCATCCCCGCTTCGGCCCGTCAGACAGGCACCAGCACGGCAGTAAGTCAATCCGCGTATAAGGGCAAATTGGGCATTGACTACGCCCACCGTTGTCGCATCTTTGTAATATGCGCCAATCCCGGCGTAGCATTTGGGTCTTGGCAAGTCCGGACAATATCGGGGCGAGTGAAGGATCAAGTGTTGGCGCTGCAGGCTTGCTTGCAGCTTGCCATAGTGATTGTCCGCTGCTGCAATTGATCTTGCTGCGGCAAAGTTGCGAATTAAAATTGCTTAGTGAAAGCTTTGTAACAAAAAAGACGCGGCGAAACGCTGCGGGTGGGGATCCGGGTTGTTGTTCTGTGGGGGACATGTTCGATGATGCACCAGGCGAGCCGCAAATCACAAATTCTTCGCACCCTTGGGGTGACGACCATCCTGACCGGGCTTGCCGCCCCGGCCATCGCCAGCGCCGAAGCGGCCACGGGCGCGGTTGCCGGCGAGGCGGCTGAAGATCAGGCCGGTGGCCAGACCACCGCCCAGCCCGGCGAAGGCCAGGGCTTCGAAGAAATCATGGTGACGGCCACCCGCACCTCCACCAGCATCCAGAAAGTGCCGATTTCCATGCAGGCGCTGGACAGCAGCACGCTGGCCGAGCGGCAGGTCAAGGGCCTGACCGATTTTGCCGTGCTGCTGCCGTCGGTGTCGTTCGCCGGCCTTGGCCCCGGCCGCACCGAAATCTATTTCCGCGGCATCGTGCCGGCCGGCGGCGCCTATCCGGCGACCGGCTATTATCTGGATGACATCTCGATCAACGTGAACGGCCTGCCGGATGTCCATATTTACGACATCGAACGGATCGAGGCGCTGTCCGGCCCGCAGGGCACGTTGTTCGGCGCCGGCTCGCTGGCCGGCACCATCCGCGTCATCACCAACAAGCCCAAGCTGGGCACGTTTGAAGCCGGCGTTGATCTGGAAGCCAACAAGTTCGGCAAGGGCGATGCCGGCGGGCAGGCGCAGGCCTTTGTAAACGTGCCGCTGGGCGAAACGCTGGCCGTGCGCGCCATGGGCTATTACCGCCGCGAAGGCGGCTATATCGACAACGTGCCCAACAATGGCCGGTTCAACACCGGCGAGCCCGCCACGCTGCTGCTGGGCGACGACAATCCTGCGACCAGCTTCACGCTGAACAACCAGGAGTTCGTGCGGGACAATTACAACAGCATCGATGAATATGGCGGCCGCCTGTCGCTTTTGTGGGAACCGGCCGAAGGCTGGAAGATCAGTCCGCAGATCACTGCGCAGCGGCAGATCTCGCGCGGCTATTTCGGTTTCGATCCGCGCGTCGGCGATCTGCAGGTTCATGATTATGACGTCACCCGCCAGGATGACCGCTGGTATCAGGCGCAGATGACCGTCAACGGCCATATCGGCGATTTCGAAGTGGTTTCGGCCACCGGCTATTTCCGCCGCAACATCAAACTGCTGAACGATTATACCTATTACACCGTGGCCTATGACGGCTTTGGCACCGGATATGAATCCTATCTGCAGTTCTTCGATCGCGCCGGCTGCACCGGTTCGGGCGCGACGCTGCGCTGCACCACCCTGCTCAACCCGCAGCAATATTATAGCGGAAACCGCAATGAACGTATTTTCACCCAGGAACTGCGCCTGAAAACCCCGTCCAGTTGGCCGGTGGATATCACCGTGGGCGGCTTCTATCAGCGCCAGAAGATCGAAAGCAACGATGATTATGCCACGCGCGGGCTGGCTGACATCGTGGGCTTCACCGAATCCGGCGGCGGTGACCGCGATGATTTCGCCACCTCCTTCGGCGTCCCGACCGAATTTGGCGGCAGCATGATCCTTGGCTCGCCGGCGGTGAAGCGTGAGGCCTTTTATCTGGGCGAACAGGATCGGATCACCCGCGATTACGCGGTGTTCGCCGAAGGCCATTACAACATCACGCCCACCCTGAAGGTAACAGGCGGCATCCGCTATTTCTGGACGGAACTGGACGTGGTCGGCTTTGGCGGTGTCGCCGCTTCGGCTCGCAACATCCGCTCCACCTTCGTGCCCACCGGCGGGGCCGGCTGCCCGATTCCGTTCCCGGAAGAGCGGTTGCAGTGCCTCAACACCAACTTCTCCCGCCCCGATCAAAAGCTGATCTATCGGGAACAGGGCCAGACCCACAAGGTGGCGGTGGATTGGCAATTCGCACCATCCAAGATGGCCTATTTCAACTATTCCACCGGTTTCCGGCCCGGCGGCCAGGGCCGGCCGCTGCGCATCGGCGGAGAAGTCTTTGCCGTCGCTCCGTTCCGGTCGGAAGATCTGACCAACTTCGAAGTCGGCTTCAAGACCACCTGGAACAACATCTTCCGCTTCAACGCCGCCATCTATCTGGAACGCTGGAACGATCTGCAGTATTCGGTGGTCGTGGCCGGATCCCAGGGTGCCGGCATCACCGGGAACGCCGGCAATGCCGAAGTCAAGGGCATCGAGTTCGATGCCGATCTGCGGCTCGGCAAGTTCACGGTTTCGACCAGCGGCGCGTTCAACGATGGCAAGCTGAAAGGCAATTTCTGCAACTTTGCCGCCGATCCAGCCACGCTCACCATTGGGCAGCTGCCGTCGTGCACACTGGGCGCGGTGATCGATGATGGGCTAGACACGCCGGAAGTTGCCGCGGCCGATGGAACCCGCCTGCCCCGGCAGCCCAGGTTCAAGGGCACCACCTCCATCCGTTATGACACGCAGTTCGGCAAATATGAGGCCTATATCCTTGGTGCCGCACTCTATCAGACCGGCGCCACCCAGGATCTGAACGTGCAGCTGAACGATCTGCTTGGCAACACGCCGGGCTTCGTCTCGTTCGACATGTCGGCCGGGGTGAAGCGCGACCGCTGGACCTTCGACGTGTTCATCCAAAACATGTTCGACAAGCGCGGCGAACTGACCCGCAACACCTTCTGCTCGATCGCCGTCTGTTCGGGCTCGTCGCGAACTTTTACTATCAGACCGCAATTTTTTGGTATCCGCACCGGATATCGCTTCTGATTGCAGGACGGGGCAAAAGCAGGCGGTAAAAATGGAATCGCCGCCTGCCCCTCCCCGCCCTGCCCGGCGCATGCCCCATCTGCAAGCGCTGGAGTCCGAGTCCATCCACATCATGCGCGAAGTGGCGGCAGAGGCTGGCAAGCCGGTGCTGCTCTATTCCGGCGGCAAGGATTCCGCCGTCATGCTGCACCTGGCGCTGAAGGCCTTTTATCCCGCGCCGCCGCCCTTCCCGGTGCTGCACGTCGCCACCGGCTGGGATTTTGCCGAACTGATTGCCCACCGCGATCAGATGGTGGCGCGCCATGGGCTGAACCTGCTGATCGCCACCGCATCGGCCAGCACCCGGGCGCGGATCACGCCGTTCAGCGTGGGCGCCGATGTCTATGCCGAAAATCTGCTCACCGGGCCGCTGAAGGCCGCGCTGGACGAACATGGCTTTGATGCCGCTTTTGGCGGTGGCCGCCGCGACGAGGAGAAAAGCCGCGCCAAGGAACGCATCTTCTCGTTCCGCGCGCCCGGCCACCGCTGGAACCCGCGCGACCAGCGCCCCGAACTGTGGAACCTCTACAATCTGGCTCGCGGCCCCGGCGAAACCATTCGGGTGTTCCCGCTGTCGAACTGGACCGAGCGTGACATCTGGGACTATATCGAGCAGGACCGCGTTGAAATCGTGCCGCTTTATTTTGCTGCCCCGCGCCCGGTGATCGAGCGCCATGGCCGGCTGCTGATGGTGGATGATGCTCGCCTGCCCCTGAATGCCGATGAACAGCCGCAATTGCGCCGCGTCCGCTTTCGCACGCTGGGCTGCTATCCGCTCACCGGTGCGATGGCCAGCGATGCCGAAACCGTGGCGGCCGTAATCGCCGAAATGCGCGGCAGCAGCACATCCGAACGCAGCGGCCGCCTGATCGATCAGGCCGGGCTGGCCAGCATGGAACAGAAGAAGCAGGCGGGCTATTTCTGATGACCGCCGCCGCCCCGCCGCCATCGCTGCTGCGCTTCATCACCTGCGGCAGCGTTGACGACGGCAAGTCCACGCTGATCGGCCGGCTGCTGTACGAAGGCGGCTTCGTGCCGGACGACCAGCTGGCAGCGCTGGCCGCCGAACAGCGCGCGCTCGCCGGCCAGCCGCTGGATCTGTCGCTGCTGGTTGATGGGCTGGCGGCCGAACGCGAACAGGGCATCACCATCGATGTCGCCTACCGCTTTTTTCAAACGCCCTCGCGCCGCTTCATCGTGGCCGATTGCCCCGGCCACGAACAATATACCCGCAACATGATCACCGGCGCATCGACGGCCGATCTGGCGGTGCTGCTGGTCGATGCGCGCCAAGGCCTGCTGCCGCAGACGCGCCGCCACGCGATGCTGTGCCGGCTGATCGGCGTGGAGCAGTTGATCCTGGCCGTGAACAAGATGGATCTTGCCGGCTATGACCAGCAGGTTTTTGAGCGAATTTCAGCCGAGTTTGCCGGCTTTGCGGCCACGATTGGCGCACAGGCGGTCACCGCCGTCCCCATATCGGCACTGGCCGGAGACAATGTGTTCACCCGCAGCCCGGCCATGGCGTGGCACGATGGCCCTGCCCTGATGCAATTGCTGGAACAGGCCGA
>DAITMD010000138.1:0-6130 GCA_036835345.1 Sandarakinorhabdus sp.
TCGAACAGGCCGCCCAGGCTGGACAGGCCGAAATATTTCTGCGCTTCCACTTCCGCCCCGAACAGCCGTGCCTTGGGCACATTGGCAAAGGTGTTCTGGAAGGTGCCGCCCTGCACGAAGGCGATGGCATCGATCGGGTTCTTCAGATCCTTGTAGAAGGCGCCGACGGCCAGCCGTTCGTCGCGGCCGAAATACCATTCATACCGGGCTTCGGCGTTGATCAGTTCCGAATTGATCAGGAACTGGTTGCCGAACGACAGACGGTCGCTTTCGGTATCGAAATAGGGCTGCGGCGCCAGTTCGCGGAACTGCGGCCGGGCAATGGTTTTCGATGCAGCAATGCGCAGCTGCATATCCGGCGCGAAGTTCCAGGTGAGCGTGCCGGCCGGCAACCAATAGCCCTGGTCGATCCTGGTCGGCGTGTTGAACGACGATCCAGGGTTGGCGTTGAACACGTCCACCGGGATCACGTTCTGATCGCCGGTTTCATAGCGCACGCCGGCCACGAACTGCACGCCGTCGGTCGGTTCGATCTCCACCTGGCCATAACCGGCGTGGGTGGTGAGATCGGCGGTGTAGCGCGGTGCCACGGTGGAGGTGGAGTTGAGAATGATGCCGTAGGTGAAGACGTTGAAATCCGACAGCAGGAAATCCGGACGCTGCTGCTGCACGGCCACCGGCAGCACGTCGTTGGTCTGGAACCGGTAATCGAAGCGTTCCGACAGACGTTCCGCCTTGGAGTAGGCATAGCCCGCCGTCAGCTTGACCGGGAATGGCCCGCCGCGAATGCGATAGCCCAGATCGACGCCGCCACCCCACAGATTTTCATTGAGCCGGCTAAACGCCACTTCGCTGCGCTGGCCCGGCGAGCGCAGATCATTGACGAAATCATTGATCTCGATGCCTTCCACCGTTTCGGCGAAGGCATAGTTGTTCTGCCGTTCGTAGGGTGAGAAGCGCTTGGAATTGGCGTAGGTGCCGCGCACATCGACGGTCAGATTGTCGAACTTGAACTCACCCACCAGCTGCGTGTCGATGAGCTGGCGGCGGAACTGCGCGGTGAAATTGCGCTGCAGCTGCCGGTCGCGGCCAACGTTGATATCGTCGAAACCTGCCTGAATGCGGGCTTCCTTGATGGTGTCGTTCACATAGAGATTGGTGAAGCGCAGCTTGTGATCGCCAAACTCGGCACCAAAGCTGACCAGGCCGTTAAGGATGCTCCGGAACTCGGTCGCGACGAAATCGAAATCGGTGTCCGGCAGCAACTGCTGTTCACCGCCCGGCCCGGCCACGGCCCCGCCCGATACCTGCTGCTTGCCGGCCTTGGTCTGCCAATCGTTGACGAAGCCGGCAGCGAACACGAAGCCAAGGCGGGCATCGCCCACATCCCAGGCGCGGCCGCCCGACATGTTGGCACCCCAGTTCACCGGGATCTGATCATTGCGGAAGATCAGGTTGGTCGGCGCATTGTCCAGGCTGGCGGTGATCGTCTGCAGCTGCGACAGCGTATAGTTGGCGCCGACCGCGAGCGGCGTGCCATTGTCCTGGCTGGCGCGCACGCCGCCCGGCAGGTTGCGGGTGCCATCGTCAAAGCCGGTCCAGTCATAACGGCCACCGGAATAGACATAGCCCAGCCGCGCCGTGGTGGCGGTGTTGCCGCCGATGCTGCCGCCCACTTCGAAGAACGGCTCGGCAGGCACCGCGCGCGTGGTCAGGTTGATCAGGCCGCCGCCGAACTCGCCGGGGAAATTGGCCGAATAGCTTTTCTGCACCACCGATGATGCCAGCACTGCGGTGGGAAACAGATCCAGCGGCACGACCCGGCGCAGCGGATCGGGCGACGGGATCGGCAGGCCGTTCAGCATGGCCAGCGAATAGCGTTCGCCAAGACCGCGCACATAGACATATTTCCCGCCCACGACCGAAAGGCCGGTAACGCGCTTCAGGGCGCCGGCAATATCGCCTTCGCCGGTGCGTGCGATATCGGCCTGAGACAGGATCGACACGACTTCGCGGCTGAGGCGCACCGTGTTGGGAATGCGCTTGCCGATCACCACGATGTCATCGTTGGTGCCGCCGGGGATGGAAACGTCAACCGCTTCCTCTTCGGGCGGTGCCTCGGCAGGCGGCGCCGTCTGCGCAAGAGCGGGGAGGGCCAGAAGGCTGGCCAGCACTGTTGTGGAAAGCAGCGCGCTCGGCAAATTTGATTTCTTCATGTCAGGACCCCTGGCGTTGGACGGCAACCGGCCGGAGCGACGCTCGCTCCGGCCGGTCAGGGCAATCACTGAATTGGCGAGGGCGGCGCTTCGCAGGCCGGCGTGCCAAAGCCAAGGCCGCAGGTCCAGCCGACGAACCAGGTGTCGGTGGCGCTGCTGAAGGCGCCGACGAAGGTGGTTTCGTCGAAGAATGTGCCGGTGCCCGGATAGGCGGTGCGCGGGTTCGTCGCCGTCGCGCCGGTTTCGAACGCACCCGGCATGAACACGTTGGTCAACGTCAGGGTCACCGGCGGCAGCAGGTTGTTGTTGCCGGTGATGATCGGGGTGATGTCGGCCAGCGGCACATCGGCTTCATCGCGGGCGGCGCCCGAGCAGCCGAAGATCACCGAGCGGAAGATCGGCGCGCCGGCTTCGTCCTGCGCCGCGTTCGGCGCGATGATCGCCGTCTGTGCACCGTCGATATCCAGGCACAGGCCGTTGGTGGTGGTGTTCTGGATGATGCCGTTGACCAGGCCATAGTCGGTACCGCCACGCAGCAGGACGCTGTCCGGCGTGCGGTTGCCGATGAAGGTGAAGTTGGCGATGCGCGGGTTGCTGCGCGGGGTGTTGGCTTCAGCGCCGGCGGTATCGGCTTCGATCACGCGGTCACCACCGCCGGTGCGCTGCACGACCAGCGCATACTGGATCAGGCCCTTAAAGCCCAGATCGGTGTCGATGCTGTCATCGTCCGCGCCGGTGACGACGATATATTTGTGATTGTTGCGACCGCCGAACCATTCGATGCCATCGTCCGAGCTGTTGTGCACGTGGAGATGGTCAGCAAAGGTGCCCGAGCCGACGCCGGCAAAGGTGATGCCGTTGAGTTCGTTGCCTGGCGCCACTTCAAAGCCTGGATAGCGCACTTGCAGATAGTTCATGCGGCCCGAGCTGTCGACGGCGTTGGCACCGCCGTAGAAGGCACCGGTCAGGCCTTCCACAGCCGACTGGCAGTTGACGGTGCCCGGCGTGGCGCCGGCCCCGATGCAGGTGTGGATCGGCGCGCGGCCCAGCAGCACGAGGCCGCCCCACTGGCCGATGGAGTTGGCATTCACATTGCCTTCCATGTTCGACCGGCTGGTGAGGATGATCGGGCGGGTGGGCGTGCCTTCGGCAAAAATCTGCGAACCGCGGTTGATGACCAGCGAATCAGCGCCCGACGATCCGAAGACCACAACACCCGGTTCGATGGTGAGGATGCCCTGCGCGCCGCCGGCCAGCGGCGCGGCCGGATCGGCGCCCAGATCGATGCCGACATTGACGCGACCGGACAGGGAATAGACGACGCCGGGCAAATTGGCGAGCAGCAGGTTGCCGGTGATGTTCCCGGAGATCTGGCAATTGCGCAGGTTGTTGATGACACCGACGTTGGCAGTGCCCATCGGGCACCCCGCCGCCGGGCCGGTGGTCGGCGGGGTGGGGGTTGGCGAAGGTGCCGGGGCAGGCGCAGGCGCAGGCGCGGGAGCCGGTGCCGGCACGATCAGCACGCCTTCACCGGGCGAAGCAATGTTGGTGGCGCCGTCGCAGGCGGCCAGAACCAGAGCGGAACCGATCAGGAGCAGATGGCGATTGCGGAAGGTCATGGAAGCACCCCTTGGCTGGCCGGATTGGCATCGCGCGGGCAGTCCATGGCCTGTCGGCCTGCCCCCGAATGAGCCGGGAAATAGGCGCGATTCGTGGCGCGGCGATTACGGGCGCATTGCAATGCCGTGACGAAGAGATTGCAGATTTGTGAAAGCGCGCGCTGGCCTGCTCAGGGTTTTACGATGGTGCTGCTGACGGTGCCGCCGCGCCGGAATTTCAGCTCCAATTGGCCGTTGCTGGCCAGTTCCTGCGGCAGTTCGATGATCTTTTCTTCCGATATCAGCGGCGTGCCGCCGGCTTCCAGCAGCACATCGCCGGCCTGCAATCCGGCCGCCGCCAGCGCCGGCAGCCGCGCCGTGCTGTCCAGCCGCCAGCCGGTGACGGCGCCGCCGTCATCGCGCTCCGGGCGCAGCGCCAGCCGCCACGGCGTGGGATCGCCGCCGGGCGGGCCGGACAGTGCGGCCGCCGGTGCCGTGCTGTTGCCATCGGGAAAGGCCAGCGTGACCTCGCCGCCGGGGCCGGACAGGATGGCACGGCCGGCCTCCACGCGGCGCAGGGTGATGCCGCCGGGCAGGCTGCGGCCGGGGCGCAGCAGATATTGCCGGCCGCCACTGCTGATGATCGCCATGCCGCCATCCGGCCCGGCGCGCAGGCCGGTGAGCGACAGATCGGCAGGCGGCGAAGCAGGCGGCGGGGCAGTTGGCGCAGGGGGCGAAGCTGGCGGCGGTGCCAGCGTGGCCGGCGGATCAACTGCCGCATCGCCGCCGCCGCGCAGCAGCAGCACCAGGATCAGCGCCAGCCCCAGCCCGCCGCCGATGGCCAGCGCCCATTCGCGCGGGGTCGTCGTGCGTGCACTCATTGCTGCGGGCAACCGGCCAGCCCCGCCACCGGCAGCACCAGTGCGCTGCCATCATTCTGGGTGATGGTCAGGCTGCCATCGCGCACCACGGCGCCGCCGCTGGTGGCCGGTTCGATGGTCAGGCGCACCTCGTAACTGCGGCCGGCCGACCGGTAGCGGCTGGCCGGGGGGAAGCCCATCACGGCGCTGCCCTCGGCGCTTTCGCGCGGCACATCGATGGTGCGGCCATCGATCACGGCGCGCATCGATGCCGGATTGGGGATCAGCATGGCGATGCGCTTGGCCGACGCCCGGTCCCACAGGAACAGCGCGCACTGGCCGGCGGCCAGTTCCTGCTGCGGCAGTTCCGACAGCGGCGGCGGCAGGGCTGGCTGGCTGGCCGCCAGTTGCAGCATCAGCAGTGCGGCGATCACCATCTGCCCTCTCCCTCAAGCGCCAGTGCGCCATCCTGCGCACGAAAGCCGGCGGCGGCGAGCGCGGCGGCTTCGCCCGGGACGGCACCGGCCACGATCAGCCGCGACGCCCAGCCATCGGCCCGCAGCGCCAGATCCAGCCGCACCCGGCCATCGGCGCTGGCCAGCGGCACGGCGATCGTGCTGCCATCGCAGCGCGGCGCGCCGGCAAGGCTGGTCTGCCCGGTCAGCGCCGTGCCCAGCGTTACCATGGCCTGCCCGCTGGCCGATTGACAGCGGCCGCGGCCATCCAGCGCCAGCGTGATGCCAGACAGGCTGACCCCGGCAATCGGCAGGCCGGGCAGCGGCGCGCCGGCCAGCTGCCCGGAAAGATTGTCGCTGCCGCCGCCGGCCAGGCTGCGCCAGATTGCGCCGTTCAGCGCCCCCGACAACTGCCATTGCGCCCGGCCTTTCAGCAGCGCGCCCGATTGCAGGGTCAGCGCGGCGGTGCCGATTCGCGCCTGCCCGAGCGCCGCATCCGTCAGTACGGCGCTCCAGATACTGCCCTGCACCTGTGCCGCGGCCAGCGGCGGGGCGGGCAGCAGCAACCGCGCCGGCAGCAGCAGGATCAGGCCGAGCAGCAGGCCAATCAGCAAGGCAGCACCGCGCATCATCCCGCCCGCCGCACCAGCAGCCGCGCCTGCACCGATCCGTCCGGACCCCGGCTGGCGGTCAATTCCTCGATCACCAGCCCGTCGCGCTGTTCCAGCCCGGCCGCCCAGCCGGTGAGCAGCCGGCCATTGATGGCGGCGATTTCCAGCACGGCCTGGCCGCCGCCCTGCGCTTCCAGCCGGGCAGGGCGCAGGCCGGCTTCGGCCAGACGGCGGTTCAGTATTTCCAGCACTGGTGCGCCGGTGGCAGCCGGGCGGGCCTTGATGGCGGCCACCAGCGCGGTGGCATCGGCCAGCCGCGCCTGCGCCGCCGCCGCCCCGGCCTGCGCCTCGCGCCGTGCTGCCCCCAGCGGGCGCAGCAGGCCCAGCCAC
>DAITMD010000139.1:0-6104 GCA_036835345.1 Sandarakinorhabdus sp.
CGGCGTGCCCGATGATGTCGCCCCGCTGGCGCTGTTCCTGGCCAGTGATGGCGCGCGTTATATCACCGGGCAGGTGATCGGCGTGGATGGCGGGCTGGTATTTTAGGGTCAGGACCCAGGGCGTTTTCCTTGATTTGCAGGGCCGTGCACCGTTATGAGCGCAGGGCACAAAGTTCAGGGGTTGCACCATCATGAAGTCGCTTGCCGAAGTTTTCGCGGAATCGCTGCTGGTCGATCCGGCCATCGTGGTTGACGATCTGGCCTATCAATCGATCAAGGAATGGGATTCGGTGGCGCACATGGTGCTGGTCACCGCCATCGAGGACAATTTCGACATCATGCTGGACACTGATGACATCATCGCCATGTCCAGCGTGGCCCGGGTGCGCGAAATATTGGCAAAATATGATGTGGCGGCCTGAGGCACCACAGGCAGGGCAATGATGCCCGGCAATAACTGGGCTGCGTGTTTTCAGGCACATGACGGCGCGCTGGCGGTTGTCGATGATGCCGGGCAGTCGTTCAGCTATGCCGATGTGCTCGCCCTGCGCGCCCGTCTTGATGCCGCGCTGGGCCGGCGCGCGCTGGTGTTCCTGCGCACCAGCAATTGCGCGCCGTCGGTAGCGCACTGGCTAGCGCTGCTGGCCAGCGACCATGCCACGCTGATCATTGAAGCGGATCTGGCCGAAGAGCGGCTGGCGGCGCTGGTGGCGCTGTATCGCCCCGATGCAGTGATCGATCCGCTGGCGGCCGAACCCGTCACGCACCTGCCCGGCGGCACCGCGCTGCACCCCGATCTTGCGGTGCTGCTCTCCACCTCGGGCAGCACCGGCAGCCCGAAACTGGCCCGCTTCACCAGCGCGGCGATCATGGCCAATGCGCAATCTATCGCGCACTATCTGGAACTTGACGCCAATGAGCGTCCGCTGCTCTGCCTGCCGACCAGCTATTCCTTTGGCATGAGCGTGATCAACAGCCATGCGCTGGTCGGGGCCTGCGTGCAGGTGACCGCGCACGGCGTGATGCAGGCCGAATTCTGGGATCGCCTGAACAGCAGCGCCGCCACCAGCCTGTCGGGCGTGCCGTTCCATTATGACGCCATCCGCCGGCTGGGCCTTGATCGGCTGGCCACGCCCACGCTCACCACCCTCACCCAGGCCGGCGGCAAGCTGCCGCTGCCGGTGGCGCGGAAATATGCCGAGTGGGCGCAGGCGAATGGCCGGCGCTTTGTCACCATGTATGGCCAGACCGAGGCGGGCCCGCGCCTCACCTGGCTGCCGCCGGAACTGCTGGCCAGCCATGCCGGCGCCATCGGCATGCCGATCCCCGGTGTGACCATCGAACTGGTGGACGCAGGGGGCGCGGTGATCACAAATGCCGGTGTGGCCGGCGAAATGCGCTGCGCATCGCCGGCGATCATGATGGGCTATGCGCTTGATGCCGCTGATCTTTTGCGCGGCGATGGGATGGGCGGCGTGCTGATGACCGGCGATGTCGCTGCCCGCGATCATGACGGCATATTGTCGATCACCGGCCGGGTCAGCCGGATGATCAAATTGTTCGGAACCCGGGTGAATCTGGATGATATCGATGCACAGCTTGCCCTTCTGGAGGTGCCTGGCGCGGCCTTTGGGCAGGATGATCAGTTGCGCGTGCTGATCGAGGCGGGCAACGCCGAGGCGGTGCGCGAGGCGCTGATCGCAGCATTCTCGTTTCCACCGCGCGGCCTGATGGTGAAGAAGGTGGCCAGTCTGCCGCGCGCATCATCGGGCAAATTGCTGTATGGGGCGCTGGGTGAGATGTGGGAGGCGGCAGCATGACGGCACGCGACGACCTGCTGGCCAGCCCGCCATTTGCGCTGGCGGCGGCGGAAAAATCCCGGCTGCTGGGCGCGGCGCTGGCCGAACTGACGGAACACCATGCCGCCAATTGTGAGCCTTACGCACGGATACTGGCCGGAGCAGGGCGTGATCGCGCGGTGGGCGTGAATGATACACCGTTCCTGCCTGTCAGGCTTTTCAAGGAGTTGGACCTGAAATCCATCCCCGATGAAGCGGTGTTCAAGACGATTACCTCATCGGGCACCACCGGCCAGGTGCCATCGCGCATTGCTCTCGACACCCCCACCGCACAGGCGCAGGCGCGGGCACTGGCGGCGATCACCACCAGCTTCATCGGCAAGGATCGCCGGCCGATGCTGATCATCGATCACCCCGGCGTGGTAAAGGATCGCACCAGTTTTTCGGCGCGCGGCGCCGGCATTTTGGGCATGATGACCTATGGCCGCGCCCATGCCTATGCACTGCGCGATGCCGACATGGGCCTTGATCTGGAGGTCATTGCGGCCTTTGCCGATGCCCATCGTGGCAAGCCGATCTTTGCCTTTGGCTTCACCTTCATGGTGTGGAAATATTTCCTCAGCGCACTGGAAACCGCTGACATCACACTGGATTTTCCCGGCAGTGTGCTTATTCATTCGGGCGGCTGGAAGAAGCTGGAAGACGAAGCGGTGTCGAACGACCACTTCAAATCGGTGGCGCAGGCGCGCGCCGGCTTTGCCCATGTCCACAATTTCTATGGCATGGTCGAACAGGTGGGTTCGGTGTTCATGGAGTGTGAGGCCGGCCGGCTGCACGCGCCCAGCTTTGCCGATGTGATCATCCGTGATCCCCTCGATTGGCGCGTGCTGGGGCTTGACCAGGAGGGCCTGATCCAGGTCGTCTCGGCCATCCCGCTCTCCTATCCCGGCCACAGTCTGCTGACCGAAGATCGCGGGGTGCTGACCGGCGAAGATGATTGCCCGTGCGGGCGAATGGGCAAGACATTCAAGGTATTGGGCCGCATTCCTGCCGCCGAGATGCGTGGCTGTTCGGATACGCACACGGCCCGTGCCGCATGACCCTGCCGATCACCATCATGGCGCCGCTGTCGGGCAGTCTGGCAGCCACGCTGGCGGCGCCGGTGGCAGCGCCGTTTGCGCCGGAGCGGCTGGCGCTGGTCGATGCGGTGAGGACGGCGATCCTGGCCAACCGGCAAGCGCGCAGCCGGCCGGAAATGGTGGCATTGGCCTATTGGGCGCGGGCCAACAGCCTGAAATCCCTGGCGCAAACGCTGGATGACGGCCAATTTCGCAGCCCGCGCGGGCTGGCCCTGCATATCGCGCCTGGCAATGTCGATACGATGTTCCTCTATTCGGCGTTGCTGTCGGTGCTGGCCGGCAATGTCAACATCGTGCGGGTGTCGGGCCGCGATTCGCCGGCGCTTGCCTTGCTGCTGCGCCTGCTCGATGAAGCACTGGCCACTTTGCCCGAACGTGTGAGAAATTGCCTGCTGATCGTGCGCTATCCGGCTGAAAAATCAGTGAATGATGCGCTTTCTGCCCATGCCGATGTGCGGGTGATCTGGGGCGGCGACGATACGGTGCGCGAAGTGCGGGCCAGCCCGTTGCCGCCGCACGCCACCGAACTCACCTTCCCCTCCAAAGTGAGCGCGGCGGTGATCGACGCAGCCGGCTGGCTGGCCACGACAGACCAGCCGGAGCAGGCCCGCCGCTTTGCGCTGGATGCCGTAACCTTCGGACAACAGGCCTGTTCTTCGCCGCTGGCGCTGTTCTGGCGGGGCGATGCCGCCACGGTTGCGGCGGCGCAGGCGAGTTTCTGGCCGCAGGTGGAAGCCGCCATCGCTGCTGCCAACGAGCCGCTGCCGGCGCGGGCCGCCGTGGACAAATTGGTGGCCGAACAATTGCTTGCCGCCGATGGCCCGGCGCACAGCCGCGCCACGGCCAGCAACCGGCTGCGGGTGACCGAAGTGCCCGGTTATGCCCGCCTCTCCCGCCACGCGGCCGACGGGTTTTTTGTGGAGCGGCGTGTCAGCGCGCTGGCTGATCTGGCCCCGATGGTGTCACGCGATTGGCAGACCGTGTCCAGCTGCGGGATTTCGGTGACCGATTGGCACGAATTTCTTTGCAACAGTCTCCCACACGGCATCGATCGGGTGGTGCCGTTCGGCCAGGCTCTGGCCTTTGGCCATATCTGGGACGGGGTGAATTTGCTCACCGCCCTCACCCGCATTGTCAGTGTTCAGGCCGCCACCGCCGCGTCATAGGCTTCGCTGGCGGCAACCCACTCGGCTTCGGCGGCAGCGATGCCGGCATCCAGCGTGCCGCGCCGCTGCATCAGGGCAGTGATGTCGGCCGGGGCCTGCGTCATCTGCTCGTCAATCGCTTCACGATCGGCAATCAGGCGGTTGAGCCTCGCTTCGGCGGCCAGCATCGCCTTTCTGAGCGGCTGCGCGGCTTCGCGGCGGGCGGCGGCCTGACGGCGGGCCTCCTTGGGATCGATGCGCACGGGCTTGGGCGCGGCCGGTGCGGCGGCGTCGGCCGGCCCGGCCAGCACCAGCGCCTCGTAATCATCGATGCTGCCATCAAACGCCCGGGCGCGGCCGCCATCCACCAGCACCAGGCGATCGGCGGTGGCTTCGATCAGGTGGCGATCATGGCTGACCACCACCACCGCGCCTTCATAACCGGCCAGCGCCTGCACCAGCGCCTGCCGGGCATCGATATCCAGGTGGTTGGTCGGTTCATCCAGCACAATGAGGTGCGGCGCATCGCGCGTCACCAGCGCCAGCGCCAGGCGCGCCCGCTCACCGCCGCTCATGGTGCCGATCTTCTGCTCGGCAGCGCTGCCGGTAAAGCCAAAGCGGCCCAGCTGCGCCCGCACCGCGCCGGGCGTGGCGCCTTTCATGGCGCGCGTCATGTGCTGCACCGGGGTGGCGTCACCCTCCAGCTCCTCCACCTGATACTGGGTGAAATAGCCCACTTTCAGCTTGCCGGTGGCGTTGCGGCCGCCCGCCATTGCCGGCAATTGACCGATGAGCAGCCGTGCCAGTGTGGTCTTGCCGTTGCCGTTGCGCCCCACCAGCGCCAGCCGGTCATCGGGATCCAGCCTGATATCCAGATCAGACAGCACCGGCTTGCCATCATAGCCCACCTCGGCATGATCCAGCGTGATCAGCGGCGGCCGCAGCGGTGCCGGCGAAGGAAAATCGAATTTCATGGTGGGATCGGTGGCGGCTTCCGCCACCGGCTGCATCCGCGCCAGCGCCTTCTGCCGGCTCTGCGCCTGCTTGGCGGTGGAGGCCCGCGCACTGTTGCGGGCGATATAGTCCTGCAGCTTGGCACGCTGCGCCGCCTGCGCGGTGCGCGCCGCTTCCAGTTGCGCCAGCCGTTCGGCGCGCTGGCGTTCGAAACTGTCGTAATTGCCGGCATAGAGCGCGACCTTGCCGCCCTCCAGATGCAGGATATGGCCGGCGACCCGATTGAGCAGGTCGCGCTCGTGCGAAATCAGCACGATCAGGCCGGGGTAGGACAGCAGGAAATCCTCCAGCCACAGCGCCGATTCCAGATCGAGATGGTTCGACGGTTCGTCGAGCAGCAGAATCTCCGGCCCGGTGAACAACAGGCTGGCAAGCGCCACGCGCATCCGCCAGCCGCCGGAGAAACTGTCCAGCGGGCGGGCCTGCATCGCCTCGTCAAAGCCCAGACCCTTCAGGATGCGGGCGGCGCGGGCCGGTGCGGTATAGGCATCGATGGCGATCAATCGCTCGTGCAGATCGGCCAGCCGCTCCGGCGGCGCGCCCGCCTCCTCTTCGGCCATCAGGGCGGCGCGTTCGGTATCGGCGGCCAGCACCATGTCGAAGGCGCTGGCGCTGCCCGATGGCGCATCCTGTTTCAGCCAGCCCAGCCGTGCCGCCTTGGGCTTGTCGATGCGGCCGCCGTCCACATCGATCACGCCGGTCATCGCCTTCATCAGCGTGGATTTGCCGGCGCCGTTGCGGCCGACCAGCCCCACGCAGCCGCGCGCCGGCAGCGTGGCCGAGGCGCCGTTGATGATCGGGCGGCCGCCCATGCGGATGGTGACTTCGTTGAGTGACAACATGGCCGAGCCCCTAGCAGGCGGGCGCGGCGGCGGCTAGGCTGCGGGCATGATCTGCCGGCGCCTTGTCTTGGCTCTTCCCCTGCTGGCGGTTCCGGCGCGGGCGCAGACCGGTGACGGGCTGGCCGAGGCGATGGTCCTATGCTGGCAGGCGCGCGGGGTGCGCTT